>NZ_JAWIRX010000006.1:0-141924 GCF_036319965.1 Stenotrophomonas sp. SMYL41
CAGTCCTGCGCACACGGCACGACCGGGGTTGGGCGTCCTGCCCAACCCGCCCGAGGCATGCCTCGGGCCCATGCGGCTGACACCCCGCACTCCGACACCGCCCCACCTCTGACAGATTCCAGAGGCTGTTGGTAGGTGTCGACCTTGGTCGACACCGCAGGTCCACGCCATGCGTGGATGAATCTCTGTCAGATATCGAATCAATTCGGGGTCAGATCCGTTTTCCTACGGAAACGGATCTGACCCCGCGCAATTCCGACAGATCGCGAGAATCTGTCGAAGGCGGGGTGGGTCCGGTTGCGGGAGTGTCCGCGGCATGGATGCCGCGGCCAAGCCCCCATGGGTGAGGGCGCTTTGCTTGCGAAGCACTGCTTCGCGAGCGCCCGAACGCACAGCCGCCAGCGGCTGGGCCGGACCGCGGAGCGGGGTTTACGGCGTCTCCCGCAACCGGACCCACCCCGCCATCCCGCGGAATGCATGCTGTTGCTGTTGCTGTTGCTGTTGCTGTTGCTGTTGCTGTTGCTGTTGCTGTTGCTGTTGCTGTTGCTGTTGCTGTTGCTCTGGCTTCGGCGGGTGCAGGGCCGCAAGCCCTGCCGAACACCCCCTACTTTGCCTGCTCGCAGAATTTCTGCCGGTATTCGAGCGCCTTCGGCATCAGCGCCTGCAGGTTCTGGATACGGGTACCCGGGTTCGGGTGGGTAGAGGCGAACTCCGGCGGCGACTGGCCGCCGCTGGCCTGGCCCATGCGCTGCCACAGGGGCACCGCCTCGCGTGGATCGAAGCACGCCGCAGCAGCCAGCATCAGGCCCACTTCGTCGGCCTGCGTCTCGTGGCTACGCGCATACGGCAGCAGGTAACCGTAGCCCATCGCCGACATCATCATCTGTTGCTGCTGCGCATCCATGCCGCTGGCGGCGCCGGCTACCTGCCCGATCTGGGTCAGCTTCTGCTGGGCCATGCGCTGTGCACCATGGCGCAGCAGCGCATGGGCGATCTCATGGCCCATCACCACCGCCATCGCATCGCGGGTGCGCGCCACCGGCACCAGTCCGGTGTAGACCGCCATCTTGCCGCCCGGCAGGCAGAACGCATTGGCCTGGTCGGACGGGATCACATTCACTTCCCACTGGAAATCCCGGGCGAAATGCGCGGGCTGCACGCCGTGCTCCTGCGCCAGCGCGGTCTCCACCACGTCGACCTTGGCGATCAGGCGCTGCGCGATGTCGCGCACATCGCGCGCGATCGGCGCATTCGGATCCATCGGCCGTTCCTGCGACAGGATCTGCTGGTAGGCCTGCAACCCCAACGCGGTCTCCTGGCGCGCATCCAGGCTGCTGTCGATCATCACCTTCTCGCCGGTGTAAGGGTCGACCGTACGATTGGAGAACCAGTAGAACACCGCATAGCCGGCCGCCAACAGCAGCACCCACCAACGGATGTTGCCGAACAGGCCGCGCCGTTGCGGGCCTTGCGGCGAGCGGGAGAAGGGATCGTTGCGCATCGGGCGGTCTTCCGGCAGGCCCCGCCGGCTGGCGGGCACGGCGCAATCTTAGTGCGCCGGTGCGTGCAGCGGGTGAAGCCGGGGTCGCTCAGATGCCACGCACCAGGCGGAAGCCGATGCGCGCGTTGGTGGTGTCCGAATCCTGGGATTGCCGCCATGCCGCACGTGTCTGCTCGGGCGCGTTCGCCCAGTTGCCACCCCGGATCACCCGTGACCTGCAGCCCGGATTGAACCAGGCCACACCGTCGGACGGCGCACGCCGGTAGCTGGCATGCCAGCAGTCGGCCACCCATTCACTGAGATTGCCGGCCATGTCATGCAGGCCGAAGGCATTGGCCTGGAAACTGGCCGCCGACGCCGGTCCCCACCAGCCATCGCCATAGCCGATGAAAGCGTTGTGCCAGTGCCGTCCCGAGGGGGAAACATCCTTGCTGCCGGTGAAGTTGCCGGTGCCGGGCGGCGGCGTGCCGGCGTCGCCCCACGAATAGCGGCCACTGCTGCCGGCGCGCAGCGCATACTCAAACTCGGCCTCGCTGGGTAGCCGGTAGCTGCGTCCTGTCTGCTCGGACAACCACGCTGCGTAATTTTCGGCATCACGCACGCTGACATGCATCACCGGCGAATTGCCCAGTGCACGCGACCCGTCGTAATCGGAGCGCCAGTCCACCCCGCTGCGGCGGATGAAATTACCACTGCGCTCGTCATAGACCACCGAGTGGCCACGCCGCGTTGCTCGCGGCCGCGCATTGGTCGACTTCACATAGCGCTCGAAATCGCCGACGGTGACCTCGGTGATCGCCATCGCAAAGCCGCGGTCGAAGCGCACGTAATGCGAGGGCCGCTCGGCATCGGTGGCACCAGGCTCGGCATCACCCGCACCCATCTGGAAGCCGCCATGGGGTACGACCACCATCTGCGGGCCGCGCCCGCCATCACGCATGGCGTCGCTGAAGACCTGCCCAGGACGGAAACTGCCGTAGTGGGTGGCCAGGTCGATGCGTTCACGCAACTGGGCCACCACCGCATCGCCGGGCAAGGCGATGCGCAGGGCCTCGCCCAGCTTTTCGCGCGCCGGCTTCAGGCCCTGCGGCGTCGCCAGGTCACGCAAGCCATCGTCGCGCAGCTGCAGCAGTGCGGCCGCGCGGATCTGTTCGATGCGTTCGAAGGCATCGGCAATGGTTGGTGACGAATCGCGCACCTTGCTGGCCTCGGCCAGCCAGGTGCCGGCGCTGGCAAAATCGCGCACGCGCGCTGCGTCCTCGGCACGCCGGATCAGGCCGCTCTCGGCCGCGGCCAGGCCCTGCCGCGCCCGGCTGTTATGTTCATCCAGGGCCAGCGCCTCACGGAAGTTGCCGATCGCACCGTCGCCGTCCTCGCCGATCCGCCCCGAACGCAGGTCTTCCTCGCCAGCGCGGTTGTAGGCCACCACGCGCTGGGCAAGCTCCACCCGGCCCTGCAGCGCACGCACCGTCTCATCCTTCGGCGCCAGGGTCAGCAGTACCAGCGCCTGGCGGCTGGCCTCGGCCAATGCCTCACGCTGCTGCAAGGGCCGCGCCAGCAGGGCATCGGCCTGCTGCTGCAGGCGCTGGCGTGCACGCTGCAGGCCATTGCGGGCCTGGCGGTCATCCGGGTCTTCCTCCTGCACCGCCAGCCACAGCGGAACCGCCGCGTCGGCGTCCTCGTACAGGCGCTCTTCGCTGAATGCCTTCTCGGCCGCGCGGCGCAGCTGGGCCAGGCTGCGCCCCTGCCGATCGACCCGCGGTGGCGTCCACCGCTGCACATCTTCGGCGGCATCTTCACCGGCAATGGTCACGCTGCCCTGCCCCGCCTCCGGCATCGCGGCCGCCGGCGAACCTTCCTGCGGCCGCGCGTCTTCGCCCGCGGCCGGTCCCGGCTCCGGCGCCGCCGAGGGCGACGGCGTGCAGCCAGCCAAGGCCACGGCCAGGGCGGTGCACAGCACGGACGACAGCGGAAAACGCAAGCAGGATCTCCTTCGGCACGGATGCGGACCGACGTTAGGCTATTCTCCCCTGCCTGAGCAAACCCGAGTAGTAGGCCCCGACCCGTGGCAACCTGGATCACCACCCCCGCTGAGCTGGATGCATACTTCCAGCAGCGCCCGGCCCGCATCGGCCTGGACACCGAATTCATCCGTGAACGCACCTTCTGGCCGCAGCTGGCACTGGTGCAGATGGCCATCGGCCACGACATCCTGCTGATCGACCCACTGATCCCGGGCATGACCGAGGCACTGGCGCCGTGGCTGGCCGATGAATCGATCATCAAGGTGATGCACAGCGCCAGCGAAGATCTGGTCGCCTTCAAGTGGGCCTGCGGGGTGCTGCCACGACCGCTGTTCGACACCCAGATCGGCGCCTCGCTGGCCGGCATCGGCGGTGGCATGGGCTACCAGAAGCTGGTGGCGGAAATCACCGGCGTCGCCCTGGTGAAGGGTGAGACCCGATCGGACTGGATGCGCCGACCGCTGTCAGAGTCGCAGCTGCAGTACGCCGCCGATGACGTCGAGCATCTGTTCGCGCTGCATGACGCCATCGATGCCAAGCTGCAGGCGCTGGGCCGCCAGCAGTGGCTGCACGAAGATGGCGAGCGCCTGCTGGCCAGCGTCGCCAACGACGAGGACCGCTGGCCCCACCTGTCAATGCGCTCGGCACAGTTCCTCGACGCCGCCGCGCAACGTCGCCTGCTGCGCCTGCTGCGCTGGCGCGATACGCAGGCACGCAGCAGCGATCGCCCGCGCAGCTGGATCCTGGACAACGAACTGGCCGCCACGCTGGCACGCACGCCCCCGACCGATGCCACCGCGCTGGGCCAGCTGTTCGAGCAGTTCCCGAAGGCGCCGCGCAAGCTCGCCGGCGCCGTGTGGCAGGCGCTGGACACGCCGCTGGCCGATGAGGCCGAGGCACCGCTGGCGCTGCCCGCCAACGACAGCAACAAGCAAGCGGTGAAGAAGCTGCAGGATGCCGTGGCCGAACGCAGCCGCGAGCTGGGCCTGCCGGATGGCATCCTCGCCTCGCGCAAGCATCTGGAAAGCTACCTGGAGCGCCGCCAGTGGCCGGCCGCACTGGCCGGCTGGCGCCAGCAGGAGCTGGAATCGCGATTGCAGGCGCTGCTGCCGGCGCACCAGTAAACCACGTCGGCCGCCTCACGGGACGGCCCCTGCCAGTGCTCGACAAGGACGTTGCTGCATGCCCGCATGGCCCTCTTCCCGCATGTCACGATGGATGATCGGCTCGCTGCTGCTGGCCGGCGGCACCGCCACGGCCACAGCGGCGTACCCGGTCTCCTGTCCATCCCCCTCTGGAGTTCCCGTAATGCAGGCACTCGAGTACATGCGCGATGCGCTGTCGCGTGGCGATCGTGAGGCCGCCATCGAAGTGATGCGGGAGCCACAGCGCTACCGGGCGCTGTTCAAGGATCCAGAAGGCGCAGAACGTTACCTGGCTCTTGCACAGCGGGTCGCCGACGACGCGCAGCAGCACCCCTGCACGGATCGCAACAGCCAGCTCAACGCCTACGCAGCACTGGCCAGCGGACTGGATCTCGCCCGTTCGGTCCACTACCTGGCGTTGTCGGCACGGCTGATCGAACAGGACCCCGCTGCCAGCGAACAGGACAAGCTCGAACCTTGGCTGCATCCGCATGCCCTGATGCACGGCTATTTCCAAGCCGGTGGCCGACTGGCCCTGGACGGCGCCGTGCCTGGCATGGATCGCGCCGGTATCGAGGCGTGGAGACAGGGCCAGCGCACCCTTGCCTACCAGCCTGAGCTGCTGCTCGCATTCCCGCTGCACATGGCTGACCCGCAACGCGAACGCCTGTTCCGGGTGACTGGATTCTCCTTGCTGCCGACCTCCCAATGGCACGACCGCACCGCGCTGCGCGCACTCATCCACAGCGATGCCTATCTTGACTGGCTGGAAGCGCCCCCCCTGTATCTCGCTTCGCGGCTGTCGATGGCACTGGAGGAAATGGCGACGCCTCCCTGGCCGGAACATCTGCGTGCAGCGGGCTATCAGGTCCGCGGAGAGGTCTTGCACGTTGACGAAACCGATCCGGATTGAATCGCTGCCTCAAGCAAGGCGCCTGCTGAATGCCACCGCCACGGCAGCCGCATGTCCTGCTTGCCGCAGGCAACGACCGCGCTTCTAATGTCCAGCCTCATACTCGCTGGACTGCAGCAATGACAAATGGATTTGCAAAAGACGAGCTTTCCCCAGAAGACCTCGCCTGGCGCGTGCAGGCGCGTACCGCGCTGCAGGAGCACCGTTATACCGAACTGGATGCGTTGCTTGCTCCGCATGAGCACGCCTGGCTGCAGGGAAAGAATGCGTTACCCGGCATCCGCTGGCGGTTGCGCAACCTGCACGACGCCACCCTGACGCTGGAAGCGCGTCTGCTACAGGCCCAGCAGTGGGCCTCGGCCGCTCCCGGCAGCTACTACGCCTGGCTGCGCTTGGGCGCCTGCTGGGAGGAAGCGGCCGGCGCCCTGCGCAGCGCCGACGTGGCCGCACTGGTCGAAGACAGCCAGTGGCTGGCCGCACAGCAGGCGCGCGACCACGCCGTGCATGCCTACCTGCAGGCGATCCCGCTGTCGCCGCGCCCGGCGCTGGCGCTGGATGGCATCAAGCGCATTACCAGCTACCTGCGCGAACCGGACTGGCTGCGTGCGTTGCAGGCCGGGGAGCCGGCCGCGTCCAATGAAGCCGCACTGGCCGAGCGCTACCCTCAGGCCTGGCCGCAGGCATTGCAGCTGCTGGCGCGCTTCGGCGCACCGCTGCAGGCGTTGCCTGAAACGCTGCCGCCGTTGCTGCGCGGCCGCAGCCAGGACGATTTCGATGCACCGCTGAGCTACTGGATGCGCCTGGTACTGGAGCAGCGCCCGGACGATCTGGCCACACTGGAAGACACCCTGTACTTCCTGTACCCACGCTGGGGCGGCAGCCATGAGGCGATGGAGGATTTCATCGAGGGAGGCTGGTGCCGCGGCCTGGAGCTGGCGCATAGCAACGCGCTGCGGTGGCACAAGGAACAGGACTGGATGGGCGACCTGCCGCACCGCGAGGATGCCGATGCCGTGGCCGCACACGAGCGCGCGTATGCGCAGATCCTCGACTGGCACCTGGACCGCAACCTGCGCGCGCAGGTTCTGGCCCAGCGTGCCGGGCTGCGCTACCGGCTCGGCCGCATTGAAGACACCGAAGACGTAGTGCAGTGGGATGCGCGCCACATGCAGGCGGTACTTGAAGATCTGCAGCAGGCATGGGTGCTGGACCGTGACGTGGTTCTGCATGAGGGCCTCGGCAACCTGGAGGCCTGCACCTGGTTCGCCCATGTCGACGGTGCCGAAGCCTTGTTCGCACAGGTGGTGGACTATGCCGCGCGCGAGGGCGATTCGGCGATCGGCCTGCTCTGGGCTGCCACCGCCATCGAGCATGGTCTGCTCGGCCAGGCCAGCGATCCGACGCGCGCCAATGCCCTTTTGCAGCGCGCGCTGAAGCTTGCACAACAGGACAACACTTCGGCGGTCACGTTTGCGGCCAACCTGTTCTGTGATGTCTCGCAGGCTGCCGGCCATGCACTGCTGCAGCGCATGGCCGAAGCGGGCGACGCGGGCGCGATGTCGGCGCTGTGCGACCTGTACAAGGGGCGCCTCGGCGGCCGTGACCAGCCGCAGTTCATTGATGCAGAGAAGGCCGCGTACTGGCAGGAGCGCGCGGTGGACGGCGGCGACCTGATCGCCACCTACAACCTGGCCGTGCGCCTCGTCGCTGCAGGCGGCGCGGAGAACGAAGGGCGCGCACGCGACCTGTACCTGCGCTGCCTGCAGCAAGCCGAAGCGGGTGAGCGCGTATGGGGCCCGGCCTGCCGCAACCTGGCCTGCCTGGCACTGGACGGCCAGAACGACGGGCACAAGCGCGAAGCGGTCGAACGCGCATTGATTCCACTGTGGTGGCGCGGCGGCGACGACGACAAGTTGTGGGCCGCCGGCTACCTGGCCGACATCTACCACGCCGGCAATGGCGTGCCGGCCAATGCATTCCTGGCGCTGACATGGCTGCAACGCGCCAGCGAGATCGATCCGGAGTACGTGGACGTGGTGCGCATGGCGCCGCTGATCAATGGCGAAGGCCGCTGGTTCGGCGCCAGCCGCGCACGCAAGCAGCAGGCGCTGGACCGCCAGCAGGTGGACAGCGCGACCTGGGCCCTGACCTTCGGCCAGCGCAGCCAGGACTGCGGCCTCACCGCGGTCTGAAGCAATGAAAAGGGCGGCCCGGATCACACCGGGCCGCCCTCTGCGTTCAAGCCGTGCGGTGGCGGGACAACCCGCCATCGCGACAGCGCATTACCAGTTCATGTTCAGCGAGACACCCACAGTACGCGGCTCGTTGTAAACCGCGGCCATGTAGTTCTCGATCACACCCTTGAGGTTCTTCTCGTTGGTGATGTTGCGCGCGAAGAGCGCAACTTCGTAGGCACCGTAGTTGCCCGAGTAGCCGATCTTCAGGCCGCCCTCGAAGTCACCCTTGGAGTTGAACTCCTTGCTGTCGTACAGCACGAAGCTGGTGTAACCCTGCTTGTTCCAGTCGGTGGAGACGAACATGGTGCCGGCGTCGCTGACCGGGAAGTCGTAGCGGGCGGCCAGGTTGACGTTGTACTTCGGCGCGTTCGGCAGCGGGTTGCCGTCGATCTGGGCGAAGGTGTTGGCACCGACCTTGATGGTCGGGTCATTCACGGTGCACACCACCTGGCCGTTGAGGCCGCAGACCTGCGCGTAGACGCGCTTGTCCTTGATCTCGCTGTGCAGCAGGCTGACGCCGGCGCTCAGGGTCAGGTTCGGGATCGGGCGCAGTTCCATGTCCGCTTCGAAACCGTAGGCCTTGGCCTTGTCGGCGTTGAACAGCACGCCATTGCCGTCCGAATCGTTGCCGTTGAGCTGGATGTCGTTGACGGTGTAGGTGAACGCGGTGGCGTTCAGGCGCAGGCGGTTGTCCCACAGGTTGCTCTTCACGCCCGCTTCCCAGGACAGGATGGTCTCGGAATCGGCGGTGGTGAAGTCGGCATTGAACACCGCCGAACGGCCCTGGATGGTCGGGCCGCGGAAGCCGCGTGCGACCTTGGCGTAGACGCTCACGTCCGGCGTGATCTGGTACATCGCGCTCAGATCCCAGCTCGGGGTGGTGTCGGACATCTTGACGTCGGTGCGGCCCTTGTAGGTGACCACGCCAGCGGCAGTGTCAGCCGTCTTCAGCAGGCGGGTGTGCTTCTCGTCCTTGGTCTGGCGCAGGCCGGCAGTGACGGTGAACTTGTCGGTGAAGGCGTAGCTGATCTGGCCGAAACCGGCCCACGAGGTGTTCTTGTTGCGCAGGCGCACCCAGTTGTTCGGGTTGCGGGCCGCACCCTGCAGGAACCATGCGCGCTGGTAGAAGTCGGTGGTGTCGCTGCCGTTGAAGTAGAACGCACCGGCCTGCCACTGCAGGGCGCTGTCGTCATGGCTGGCCAGGCGGAATTCCTGGGTCCACTGGTCCAGGTCACGGATGCGGCCCATCGACTGGCCGTAGCCGTTCGGCACGCCGTTGACCGGGAAGTTCACCGCAGCGCCGCCGTCTGTGTCGCCACGGCTGTAGCCGGAGGTGGTCTCGTAGGCGGTGATCGAGGTGAAGTCGATCGCACCGAAGTCGTAGCGTGCCTTCACCGAGCCACCGTAGGTCTTGTAGGCCTGCGGGTTGTTGTCGGCTTCGTCGTAGGCGACCTGGTCGCGCGGCACGTCGGTCTTGTTCGAGCCCTTGGTCAGCGCACCGCGCAGGAACAGGGTCGAGGTGCCTTCGTAGTCACGGGCGTGGGCCGAGGCCAGGATCGAGAACTGGTCGCTCGGGGTCAGCAGCAACTGCGCGCGCACGTTGCGGTCATCGAAGCCGCCCATGGCGTTCTTCTTCGGGCTGACCGTGCCGTCGGCGCTCGGCCCCTTGTAGGTGTTGTCGACGTAGTCGTCGCGGTGCTGGTACAGCGCCGACACGCGGAACGAAGCGATATCGTTGATCGGGCCACCGAAGCCACCGTCGATCGACACGCTGTTGTAGGTCGCGTAGCTGGCGCTGACGCGGCCGGTGTAGTCCTGCGTCGGCTTCAGCGTGTCGAACTTGATGATGCCGGCGGTGGTGTTGCGGCCGAACAGCGAGCCCTGCGGGCCGCGCAGCACTTCCACCTGGTCCACGTCATAGACCGGGTTGGACTTCAGCACCACATGTTCCAGCACCACGTCGTCCTGGATGATCGACACCGGCTGCGACGCACCCAGGTAGAAGTCGATGTTGCCCAGGCCGCGGATGTAGAAGCGCGGGAAGATGCGGCCAGTGGTGGTTTCCGCGTACAGGCTCGGCACGCGGCCGGACAGCGCCAGCAGGGTGTCGTCGCCGCCGGCGGTGAAGTCGCGCATGCGCTCGCCCTGCACCACGCCCACCGAGACCGGCACTTCCTGCAGGTTCTGCTCGCGGTGCTCGGCGGTCACGGTGATCGTGTCCAGCCCGGTCGGGGTCGGCGCGCTGTCCTGCGCGGCGGCACCGAAGCTGGCAGCCAGGGCCAGGCCGGCACAGGCCAGGGCCAGCGGGTGGCGGCGGAAGGAAACAAAGGAAGACGACATACCCGACAGGCGGCGGGAATCGGAATGGGAGGGCATGGAATGCTCTGAGGAGGCGTCCGTGCGGCCTGCGCGAGCCGGGCGGTAAATAGGAGGAAAACTGCGCAAGCCGCCATTATCCCCCAAATTGTTACGATTTCGTTGCGTGGCGCCCCCGCCCGGTGAAACAAGCGGTTTCGGCACAGTTGTGCACTTGCGCGCGACGTCTTCCGCCACGAACGCCTGGATCGGCTTGGCAAGGAGCAGCTGCTTGGCTACACTGAACCCCTGCCGTGGGGCCATAGCTCAGCTGGGAGAGCGCGTCGTTCGCAATGACGAGGTCAGGAGTTCGATCCTCCTTGGCTCCACCACTATTCAGAAGAACCCGTAGATCTCCGCGATCTGCGGGTTTTTTCTTTGCAGCACCCACGACTCAAGCGGGATCCTCGTCACCCTCCTTGCGCTGCGGGCTGCGCGAATGCGCATCACGCACCTGTTGATCGCGCTGGCCCGGCCGCTGCTTGGCCACGTCGTCCTGCTTCCTGTCCTGGCGGCTTTCCTGGATGCCCTGCTTCGGGTCCTGATCCTTGTCTCGCTCGTTCATTGAAATTTCCCTCGCTGGCGGCAGGCCAACGCTGGGCTCCACGCTAGAGGCTGGCGGGTAATCCACAGGTCAGTCCCGCGGCAACAATGTGTGTACAAACCGGCTTGCTGCGGCGGTCCACACCCGCCCAGAATCCGATGCGACACGAATTCCGGGTGCATCCATGCCCTCTCCAGCCCAGCGCGCGGCGCACGCCGTGCCCATGAACTTCAATCCGACCGACGGCAGCATCCAGCTCGGCAATCTGCCAAGCCCGATCTGCCCCACGCTCTCGCTGGATGAGGCGCGCATCGCCTTCGCCACACTGATGCATGGCGAGCGCGATGTCGGCACCGGCTACGTCTGGCTCAGCCTGCATCGGCTCAGCCTGGGCGGTGCGCCCGCTGGCATCAGCCTGTGCTTCCACGGGCAACAGCTCGACATGGTGGCGATGGGCGTCGGCCTGCCGGGTGCAGCGCTGGAAGACGGATGGCCGACCCAAGCCGCGATCGATGCCGAAGTCGCCTTCATGCGCCGCACGCTGGGTGCGGCGCTGGGTCGCAAGCTCAGCGGCGGCTACGCCCGGTTCGACTGGGGCGAAGCCTGGGCCCGTTTCGATCCGAAGGGCTTCATGGCCAGCAGCGGCATCCGCTACTCGCCACGCCGCTGACCGCGCTCAGGTCCGCGTGATCGACACCCCGCCTTCAACACGCATCGCGCTGCCGGTAACGAAACTGCTTTCATCGCTGGCCAGGAACAACGCCGCATTGGCGATCTCTTCCGGCTCGGCGAGGCGCTTGAGCGCGTGCAGCGAGCGCACGAAGTCACGCGCATCCCCGCTGGGCGCGGCCTGCCGGCCCATCTCGGTATCGGTGCCCCCGGGCAACAGCACGTTGCTGCGCACGCCGCGCGCCCCGTACTCGGCAGCGATCACCTGGCTCAGGCCGATCAGCCCGGCCTTGCTCGACGCATAGGCCGCCATGCCCGGGAAGCCCACGGTATGGCCGACGAAGGTGCCGACGAACACCAGCGAGCCACCGCCGCGTGCCAGCAATGCCGGCAACTGCGCGCGTGCGGCATGGAAGGCGGCGTCGAGATTGGTGGCCATCACCTCGCGCCAGGCCTCCACCGGAAACTCCGCCGCCGGCACGCCCGGGCCGAGCATGCCGGCATTGTTGAGGGCGATATCCAGGCCGCCGAAGGACTGCTGGGCCAGATCGACCAGCGCCTGCGCCGTGCTCGGGTCGGCCACGTCGGCGGCATGCACCACGGCTTCGCCACCGGCGGCGCGGATCTGCTCGGCCAGTGCCTGCAGCGGTTGCAGTCGCCGCGCGTTGAGCACCAGTTTCGCCCCTTCGGCGGCGAAGCGCAGCGCGCTGGCGCGGCCAATGCCAGCGCTGGCACCGGTGATGAGGGCGATCTTGTTGTTCAGGCGCATGAGGGTGGTACCGGTTGTGGAGTGGCCGCCACGATGCCGCGCCTTCGGCCCGTCAACACTCCGTTTCCGGGCCTCACGGATGAGTGCAGGAAACGGAGTTTTCGCAGCACCGGCACGTGCCAGAATCCGCCCATGGACAGCACCGTCACCACCGCCCTCGATGCCCGTGTCGAACGGGTCTGCCGCCATCTGCAGGCCAGCCTCGACGAGCCCTCGTTGCGGGAACTGGCCGACATCGCCGGCTGCAGCCCGACGCGCCTGCATCGCCTGTTCAAGCAGGCCACCGGGCTGACCCCCAAGCAGTACGCCGCCGCGCTTCGCGCCGACCGCCTTCGCACCGGCCTGGAACACCAGGAGCGCATCACCGATGCCTTCCACGATGCAGGCTTCGGTTCCAGCGGGCGCTTCTACGAGAACGCGCCACGGCTGCTGGGCATGACGCCGAAGCAGTGGCGCGCCGGCGGCCGCGGCGAGGTCATCCACTTCGCCATCGCCGAATGCTCGTTGGGCAGCGTGCTGGTGGCCAGCAGCGGTACCGGTGTGGTCGCCATCCTGCTCGGCGATGATCCCGAGACGCTGCTGCAGTCACTGCAGCAACGCTTCCGCCAGGCCGAACTGGTCGGCGCCGACAGCGGCTATGAACAACTGGTAGCCCAGGTCGTGGGCCTGGTCGAGGATCCCACGCGGGGCACCACGTTGCCGCTGGACATCCGCGGCACCGCGTTCCAGCAGCGGGTATGGCAGGCGCTGCAGCAGATCCCGCGCGGGCAGACTGCCTCCTATGCAGATATCGCCGCGCGTATCGGCGCGCCGCGATCGAGCCGCGCGGTCGCACGCGCCTGTGCAAGCAACCCGCTGGCGGTGGCAGTGCCCTGCCACCGCGTGGTGCGCCGCGACGGCGACCTGTCCGGTTACGCCTGGGGCGTGGCGCGCAAGCGCGAACTGCTGCGCCGGGAAAAGGCCTCGACTGCCTGAAGTGGGTGCCGACCTTGGTCAGCACGCCCTACCGCAGCGACGGGCCCTGCCCGGCGAATGCTCAATCCAGCTTTACCACCAGCTTGCCGAAGTTGCGCCCCTGCAACAGCCCGAAGAACGCCTCCGGCGCTTTCTCCAGCCCTTCAACCACATCCTCGCGGTACTGGATGCGGCCGTCGCGCAGCCACTGCGCCATCTCGCGTTCGAAGTCCGGCCACAGGTGGTTGAAATCGTGCACGATGAAACCACGCACGGTCAGGCGCTGGCGCAGGATCTGGCTGAACAGCGCGGGCAACCGGTCCGGGCCGGGGTGCTCGACGCCCCGCTCGTTGTAGGTGGCGATGGTGCCGCACACCGGAATGCGGGCGAAGTCGTTGAGCAGCGGCAGCACCGCATCCAGCACATGGCCACCGACATTCTCGAAGTACACATCGATGCCGGCAGGCACCGCTGCGCGCAGCTGCGCGGCAAAATCAGCCGCGCGATGATCCAGCGCCACGTCCACCCCCAGCGTCTGCAGATAGGCACGCTTGGTCTCACCACCGGCGATGGCGACCACGCGCGCGCCCTGCAGTTTGGCCAGCTGCGCCACCGTCGCGCCGACCGGCCCGGTGGCGGCGGCCACTACCAGCGTCTCACCCGGCTTCAAACGGGCGATTTCATGCAGGCTCGAATAAGCGGTGAAACCCGGCATGCCATACACCCCCAATGCCGTGCTCAGCGGCAGTCCGGCCGGATCCAGACGGCGCCCCAGTGACGTGGCCGGCAGCACCGCGTGAGTCTGCCAACCGCCCGGCGCCAGCAGCAGGTCTCCCATCGCCACGCCTTCGGCGTTGGACCGCAACACTTCGGCCACGGTCTGGCCTTCCATCACCGCCCCCACCGCCACCGGCGCGGCATACGAGGGGCCCTCGTCCATGCGTCCCCGCATGTACGGGTCCAGCGACAGGTAGCGGTTGCGCAGCAGCACCTCGCCTTCAGCCGGTGCCGGCAACGCAGCCTGTTCCAGACGGAAGTTGGCCGCACTCGGCGCCCCCTGCGGACGCGAGGCGAGCACGATGCGGGTGGTGGTCGAGGAATCGGACATGGCCAGATCTCTGCTGTTGCCAGCATCAGGAAAGGAGTGCCGACACTACGCCGCAGCGATCCCCGATGGCGGCCACGAAAACAGCGTTCCATTGCCCGGACCCGCGCGGGTCCGGCACAGCCCTTGCCCTTCCAGCATTGGCGCTTGCGGCAACCCGCTGATTTCCACCGCAGACGATGATCGATTGGCCACGCCCTGCCCCACAACGGAGGATCAAGCACTTGGGAGCACGCAGACGGCAATGTGAAGGTTTTTTGCCAAAATGCTTGCCGTAGGCGGCTGACCTCCGTATTATGCGCGTCCTTGGCAGCGACCTAGCTGCAACGAAACACGTGGCCGAGTAGCTCAGTTGGTAGAGCAGGGGATTGAAAATCCCCGTGTCGGCGGTTCGATTCCGTCCTCGGCCACCACGTTTTGAGGACCTGCAGAAATGCAGGTCTTTTTTTCCGGGAGCCGCGATTGATTGCGGTTGCCACACAATCTGGCCGAGTAGCTCAGTTGGTAGAGCAGGGGATTGAAAATCCCCGTGTCGGCGGTTCGATTCCGTCTTCGGCCACCATCTTTCGAGACCTGCAGAGATGCAGGTCTTTTTTTGTCCATGCCCCGCGCTCGGGGCAAGTGGGGGGCAACGCACCGGCCGTCTTCGCCCGGTTGACGAAACATTTACACCGGCATGCGCGGCGGCACCTACGCTCCAGACTCCTGCCTGGAGTCTGCCGATGCATCTGCGCCCCGCCCTGCTCGCCTGCCTGCTGCTGGCCACCCTGCCGGTGATCGCCGCCGAGCCGGTGCGCGCGGTCGACCACCTGGACATCGATCGCTACGCCGGCCAATGGCATGAGATCGCGCACCTGCCGGTGTCGTTCCAGAAGCAGTGTGTCGGCGAGATCACCGCCAACTACGGGCTGCGCCGCGACGGCCGCATCAGTGTCACCAATGCCTGCCGCAATGGCGAGGGCGAACGCGTGGTCGCCGAAGGGGTCGCCCGTCCGGTGGCCGGTCACCCGGGGCAACTGCAGGTGCGCTTCGTGCCCGATTGGCTGAGCTGGGTCCCCCTGGTCTGGGCTGACTACTGGGTACTGGCGCTGGACCCGGACTATCAGTGGGCGCTGGTTGGCGAGCCCGACCGCAAGTACCTGTGGATCCTCTCGCGGCTGCCGGAAATGGATCGCGCCCGGTTCGAGCAATTGAAAGAAAAGGCCGAGGCCATGGGCTACGACCTCGGCCCGCTGCGGCTGATGGCACCATTGCGCGATACGCCCGCCGACTGAACCGCTCCGCATCGGTCGCATCCCGCGTGCCCGATCCAGCGTTGCGCACGCCCGGCCGCCATCTTCACGCGCTACCCTCTGCGACGGGTCGCCACAGGCGATCCATAAAACCATACGCCGTAGTATGCTTACGCCAACGCACCCCCTCCAGAGGACTTGCGCCCATGCTCCACCGTTTCCGTACCGCCTTGATCGTCCTGTGCACCCTCGCCCTTGTTGCCTGCAACAACGGCATCGTCAAGCGTGTTTCGGAACCGGCGGCCAGCCTGCAGCAGCTGACCGTGCGTGCCGATGGCAACTGGACCGTGGCCCTGCGCCTGCAGAACTTCAGCTCGATGCCGATGACCTTCGATGACGTCTCGCTGGCGCTGACCGTCGGCGACAACGAAGCCGGCACCCTGCTGGCCAAGCCCGGCATCTCCATCGGCGGCACCTCCGCCGACGTCATCAATGTCGACCTCGTGCCCAGCTCGGCCGCGCGCCTGGTGGTGGCCGACGCGCTGGCCAGCAACCGCACCCTGGCCTATGGCCTGAAGGGAACGGTGGCGGCCACGCCGCAGGAAAAGAAACAGCGCAGCTTCGACATCAGCAGCCGCAGCACCCTCAACCAGGCTCCCGGCCTGCCCGGCGTGCTGCGCTGAACCCGCCTTTCGTCGCGGCGCCCGGCGCCGCTCTCCCCTGCCCTGATCAAATCGAGACGTACCGATGAGCAGCTACACCGCCCCGCTTTCCGACCTCCGTTTCGCCCTGCACGACGTGCTCAAGGTCGAACCCCTGTTCGCCCGCCTGGGCTTCACCGACGCCACCGCCGACGTGGTCGATGCCGTGCTGGAAGAAGCCGGCCGCTTCAGCGCCAGCGTGCTGGCCCCGCTCAACAGCGTCGGCGACGAGATCGGCTGCGTGCTCGACCAGGCCACCGGTGAAGTGACCACTCCGCCCGGCTTCAAGCAGGCCTACGACCAGTTCGTCGAAGGCGGCTGGACCGGCCTGACTGCGTCGCCGGAGCTGGGTGGCCAGGGCCTGCCGCACACCCTGGGCGTGCCGCTGAACGAAATGATCAACGCCGCCAACCTGGCGTGGGGCAACTTCCCGCTGCTCTCGCACGGCGCCATCGAAGCGCTGAAGCAGCACGGCGAGGCCTGGCAGCACGAGGCCTTCCTCAAGCCGCTGATCGAGGGCCGCTGGACCGGCACCATGTGCCTGACCGAACCGCACTGCGGCACCGACCTGGGCCTGCTCAAGACCAAGGCCGAACCGAATGCCGATGGCAGCTACTCGATCACCGGCACCAAGATCTTCATCACCGCCGGCGAGCATGATCTGACCGGCAACATCGTGCACCTGGTGCTGGCCAAGCTGCCCGACGCCCCTC
The DNA here is from genome assembly GCF_036319965.1 of Stenotrophomonas sp. SMYL41. Lineage (NCBI taxonomy): Bacteria > Pseudomonadati > Pseudomonadota > Gammaproteobacteria > Lysobacterales > Lysobacteraceae > Stenotrophomonas > Stenotrophomonas sp. SMYL41. The sequence continues at coordinate 16,863 of NZ_JAWIRX010000006.1, forward strand.
CGGGCGCCAAGGGCATCTCGCTGTTCGTCACCCCCAAGTTCAAGGTCGACCGCGACGGCAACATCGGCGAGCGCAACGCACTGCGCTGTGGCTCGATCGAGCACAAGATGGGCATCAAGGGTTCGGTCACCTGCGTGATGAACTTCGATGGTGCGCAGGGCTACCTCGTCGGCCAGCCGCACAAGGGCCTGCAGGCGATGTTCACCATGATGAACACCGCGCGCCTGGGTGTTGGCCTGCAGGGCATCGGCCTGTCCGAGCGCGCTTACCAGAACGCGCTGAAGTACAGCCGTGAGCGCCTGCAGTCGCGCGCCCTGAGCGGCGCCAAGTTCCCGGACAAGCCGGCCGACCCGATCCTGGTCCATCCGGACGTGCGCCGCATGCTGCTGACGGTGAAGTCGCTGGTCGAAGGCAGCCGCCTGCTGGCCCTGCACGCCGCCACCCTGATCGACGTCGCCCACCATGCCGAGGATGCCGCCGAGCGCGAGCGCGCCGACACCCTGGTGAGCTTCCTGACCCCGATCTCCAAGGCCTGCCAGACCGAATGGGGCATCGAGAACACCTACAACGCCCTGCAGTGCTTCGGCGGCCACGGCTACATCCGCGAACACGGCATGGAACAGCTGGCCCGCGATGCCCGCATCACCACGCTGTATGAAGGCACCACCGGCATCCAGGCGCTGGACCTGATCGGCCGCAAGACCGCGTCGAGCCAGGGCGCCGGCCTGAAGCTGATGCTGGCCGAGATCGAGGCCTTCGCCAAGGAACACGAGGGCAACGAAGCGCTCGCCGAATTCATCGGCCCGCTGCGCGCCAAGGCCGCCGAATGGGGCAAGCTGACCCTGGACGTGCTGCAGCGCGCGGCCGCCAACCCTGACGAACTGGGCGCAGCCAGCTACGACTACCTGTTCTATTCGGGTTACGTGGTGCTGGCCTACTGGTGGGCCCGCAGCGTCGCCGCCGCCGATGCCAGCGCACACGGCGCGGCCTTCGCCCAGGGCAAGCGTGAGACCGCACGGTTCTACTTCGCCCGCGTGCTGCCGCGCACGCTCAGCCACGCCGCCGCGATCCAGGCCGGCGCCGCCCCGCTGATGGCCATGGACGACGAGCGCTTCGGCGCCTGAGCCGGGCTGCCGCCCGGCCCCCGCAGAAGCCAAGGCTGGAGCTAAAGCAACAGCAACAGCTGGCTTCCTGCGGGATGGCAGGGCGGGTCCGATTGCGGGGGACGGCGCAAGTACGTCCTTGTAGCCTCGATCGCCGCTTGCTCGTGTGCGCTGTCCTGCGCACACGGCAGGGCCGGGGTTGGGCGTCCTGCCCAACCCGCCCGAGGCATGCCTCGAGCCCATGCGGCTCACGCCCCCGCAACCGGACCCACCCCGCCTTCGACAGATTTCTGCTGCTGGTAGGTGTCGACCTTGGTCGACACGGTGGATCCACGCCATGCGTGGATGAAAACCACCGAAATCCATCTGGAGAAAAGCCCCCCTTTGTTAAGGGGGGCGCGCCGACGGCGCAGGGGATAGGAGAAATGCGCGGGCATCCCAACCCGCCTACGGCGGGCTGGGATGCCGAATGCGCGGACCTGAATGTTGACGATTTGCGTGTCGCCGACAGGCGATACACAAATCGTCAACATTCAGGTATAAGCTGTTCTCCCGATGGAGACAGACACTACACGCTTGGGTCTGATCGAAGCCGGAGCTCCGTTTTCTGCTCCGGGCGCCGAAGCATCGCCCAACGCCACGACGCTGCATCGCCCCGGTTCGGTCCGGCTGCTCTCGCTTGATGCCCACGGACGCGTACTGGACTGGATCACCTGGCAGGATGCGGCCTGCCTCTACGCCCGCGAGGCGGTGGCCTGGACGCTGGGCGATCCCTGCCTTCACATCCACGGCGGCACCAACCGCTTCAGCGGCCTGCAGAGCGGCATGGACCTGCACCCCATCATCGCCGCTCGCGGCCACGCCCGCTCCCGCGCGATCGACCCGACGCCGAACCTGACCAACCAGGCCCTGTTCGCCCGCGACGCCCATCTGTGCATGTACTGCGGCCAGCAGTTCAACCGCCCCACACTCACCCGCGACCATGTCATGCCGCTGTCCAAGGGCGGCCTGGACTGCTGGGAAAACGTGGTCACCGCCTGCTTCCACTGCAACTCGCGCAAGAGCGACCGCACCCCGCAGCAGGCCGGCATGCCCCTGCTGGCGGTGCCCTACCGGCCCAGCTGGATCGAGCACCTGATCCTGTCCAACCGCAACATCCTGGCCGACCAGATGGCCTTCCTGAAGGCGCAATTGCCCAAGCGGTCGAAACTGAGCACCTGAACGCCCGGAAATGCAACCCTCACCGTCCTGTCACGGATGGCGGCGTTTGCTTGCCCCACCCCCGTTTGAGGGCGAAAATGGGCGTTCAGAAAAAGTGCGAACATGATGATCGACTCTGCCCGCTATCCCCGCCTCGCGCGCATCCAGACGCCGGATGACCTGCGCACGTTCGACGAATCCGAATTGAGGGCGGTTGCCGACGAACTGCGCGCCTACCTCATTGAATCGGTGGGCAAGAGCGGCGGACACTTTGCCGCCGGCCTGGGCGTGATCGAACTCACCGTGGCCCTGCACTACCTGTACCAGACGCCGATCGACCAGCTGGTCTGGGACGTCGGTCATCAGACCTACCCGCACAAGATCCTCACCGGTCGCCGCGACGAGATCCACACCGTCAAGCAGAAGGACGGCGTCGCGCCCTTCCCGAAGCGCGAGGAAAGCGAGTACGACACGTTCGGCGTCGGCCACTCCTCGACCTCGATTTCGGCCGCACTCGGCATGGCCATCGCCCGCCAGTCCGAAGGCGACGACCGCAAGGTCGTGGCGGTGATCGGCGACGGCGCGATGACCGCCGGCATGGCGTTCGAAGCGCTGATGCATGCCGGCGGCATGGAGCCGGAGCCGAACCTGCTGGTGATCCTCAACGACAACAACATGTCGATCTCCGAGGCGGTGGGTGGCCTGACCAAGATGCTGGGACGCGCCACCGGCAGCCGCACGCTCAACGCACTGCGCGAAGGCGGCAAGAAGATCCTGGGTGACAAGAAGAACAACCCGGCGCGCTTCGTGAAGCGCTGGGAAGAGCACTGGAAGGGCATGTTCGTGCCCTCCACGATGTTCGAGGAAATGGGCTTCCACTACACCGGCCCGATCGACGGCCACGACATGCCTGCCCTGCTGTCCACGCTGAAGACGCTGCGCGCCTCCAAGGGCCCGAAGCTGCTGCACGTCATGACCACCAAGGGCAAGGGCTACGAGCCGGCCGAAGGCGACCAGATCGGTTACCACGCCGTGGGCCCGTTCGATCCGGACAAGGGCCTGGTGGCCAAGGCCGGGGCCAAGAAGCCGACCTATACCGACGTATTCAGCGACTGGCTGTGCGATGCCGCCGCCGCCGAGCCGCGCCTGTACGGCATCACCCCGGCGATGCGCGAAGGCTCCGGCCTGGTGCGCTTCAGCAAGGAGTACCCGCAGCGTTATTTCGACGTGGCGATTGCCGAGCAGCACGCGGTCACCCTCGCCGCCGGCATGGCCACCCAGGGCGGCAAGCCAGTGGTGGCGATCTATTCCACCTTCCTGCAGCGCGCATACGACCAGCTGGTGCATGACGTGGCGATCCAGGACCTGGACGTGCTGTTTGCGATCGATCGCGCCGGCGTGGTCGGCCCGGACGGCGCAACCCACGCCGGCAACCTCGACCTGAGCTTCCTGCGCTGCGTGCCGAACCTGGTGGTGATGGCGCCGTCCAATGAAGCCGAGTGCCGGCAGATGCTCAGCACGGGCCTGCAGCATCCGGGCCCCGCCGCCGTGCGCTATCCGCGTGGCACCGGCACCGGCGTTGCGGCCGGTACCGATCTGTCGACCCTGCCGATCGGCAAGGGCGAGTTGCGCCTGCAGGGCAGCCGCATCGCCCTGCTCGCCTTTGGCAGCACCGTGGCCGCTGCTGAGCAGGTCGGCCGCGAACTGGGCCTGAGCGTGGTCAACATGCGCTTCATCAAGCCACTGGACCGCGAGCTGGTGCTGGCCATGGCCGACCAGCACGCGGGCCTGGTGACGATCGAAGACAACGTGGTGGCCGGTGGTGCCGGTTCCGGCGTCGGTGAACTGCTCAATGCCGAAGGCGTGCTGCGCCCGATCCTGCACCTGGGCCTGCCCGACAGCTACCAGCACCACGCCAGCCGCGAGGACCTGCTGGCCGAAGCCGGCATCGACGCGGCAGGCATCCGCGCCGCTGTACTCAAGCGCTGGCCGCAGCTGGCGGCAGGTACCCCGCCGCTGAGTGCAGCGGGCTGAGACCGATCAGAGACCCACAAATGAGGGGGAAGGTGCGGGACCGCACCTTCGACGGCGAAAGCGGGTAGATCCCCGCCATGCGTGGATGGCGGAATCCTGGCGGCGTGCCTCGGCAGGCACCCGCGCTCAGCCGTAACTGACCGCTTCGACGAATGCGCCGCTGGCTTCCACGCGCACGGCCGCACGCTGACCGGTGTCGACAAAGTGCAGGCGGGCCAGGGTCTCGGCGAAGTCATAGGCACGGGCGCCATCGCGGAACTCGATCGGCTCCGGCCTGTCCGGATGCAGCACGCGCCACTGGCGCTGTTCGCATTGCAGGCGGATCAACATGCAGCTCACTCCTTGAGGCAGCGTATCGATGACGGTGCGATGCCCATGCCGACTGGGGCACGCGACATCGCCGGGAGTCAGGGCACGCAAGGCACCCTGTTCGCAGACAATACGGCGTTCAAAATGTGAGCTGTATCAGATTATTCTGATTTTCACGGGCTGAACCCGAAAAGCTCAGTTCACCTGGAACTGCGCCCGGCAGCCATCACTGACCCAGATGCCACGGCGATTCCAGCCCCAGCTCTGGCCTTCGATGCAGGCGCTGCGCGAGTCCTGGCGGATCAGGCGTACACCTCGGCGGATACGGGCATCGCAGTACTCCTGGCGATGACCATTGGAATGGCAGGTGACGACATCGCCGCCGCCCCACCCATTGCCATTCCCCCAGCCGCCGCCATTGCCGCCCCAGCCGCCACCGCGGCGGTACTCACCCACGAATTCGGCACGGCACCCCTGCGTGACCCAGACGCCATTGCGCGACTGGCCCCAGGTTTCGCCCTCCACACAGGGCGAACCGGACAGCTGGCGGATCAACCGCGCGCGTCCGTCCAGGCGGCACTCATTGCTGCGGTTCTTGATCGACTCGCAGCGCACGATGCCATTGCCATCGCGGCCACCATAGCGGTCGTCGTCATAGCCGTAGCCATAGCTCTGCGCCTGAGCGCCACCGGCAGCCGCCAGCATCGGCAACAGGGTGCAGGCCAGGGTGCGCCAGGTGAGTGCCTTGCCCATCGAGATCTCCAGATGAATACGATGGCGCAAGCATCCGGGATTCACGGCCCGGCGCACAGAGGGGGGGCGCAACGGCAGTTTTTCGCCATTCAAACAACGCAACCGTGGCTGACTGCACCACGGCCGGTGGCGTCACTCTCCGACGTGGAGCGCGTCTACCGTGTTGCCAAGCGCCTCGACCCGCACCGTGCTGCGCTGGCCAGTGCGGCGGTGATGCTCCAGGGCGAGCGCGGCGGCGGCGTCAAAGGCGTCGGCACCGCGGGCATAGCCGGCGGCGTCGCCCGCCTGCGGATGCAGCACGCACCAGCGCTGGGCGTTGCATTGGACGGTGATGATCATCAGGAGGCTCCTGCGGATGGAAGGGTGCAATGGCAGGCAGACGGGCCGCTTGCCGGTACACCATCAGGCTAGCGACCGCCTCCGGGTTGGCCCATCAGATTTGTACGAAAATGCCGCGCCGCCGGGTCGGGTGTCCGCTCCCTCACATCCCTGAGTCCGTTTAGCCCGTTCATTCCGTGATCCTTGTCACGGAGTCTGCCTGGCTTCACACTACCGTCATCAACAGGGGCCCCTTCCACATGCGCACCTTCTTCTCACAGCAGCGCTGGACGTTGCTGAAGTTCTATTTCATGGCCAGCTATCTGATCCTGATCGAAGAACTGGTCCGCGCCGCCGTGCATTGAGCGCTTGCCGCTAGGGTATTTGCGACACAAACTGTCGCTTTTAGGCACGGAGCCCGCCCGATGAAAGCGCTACTTCAGATTCCCGCCCTGCTGGTGCTGTCCGCCTGTGCCAGCCCGGACAAGGCGGCGACCGCACGTGCCGATGCCAACGCGACGTCGACGGCCACGCCCGTGGTGGGGGGTGATCGCGATGCGCATGGCTGCATTGGTTCGGCCGGCTACCAGTGGTGCGAGCACAGCCAGCGCTGCGAACGCCCGTGGGAACTGGCGCAGGCGCAGGGCCTGGCCAACACCGCCGAGACAATCGATGCGTACTGCGCCAAGCCGGCCAGCCCGGCGCGCAAGTGAGCACGCTCCGTCGTGGCTGAGTTGAGTCCCCTGCCCGACCTCGCCCGTGGCCGATATCGCCACTTCAAGGGCGGCGAGTACGAAGTAATCGACATCGTCCGCAGCAGCGAGACACTGGAACCGCTCGTGCTGTACCGCGCCCTGTATGGCGAAGGCGGCCTGTGGGTGCGCCCCTACCCGATGTTCATCGAACAGGTGCCCGGCGAGCACGGCCCACAGCCCCGCTTCGCACGCATCGACGGTTGAATCCATGCTGCCGGCCCGGGTCGGCAGCCACGGCGCGGCGGCAGGCCTGCGCTACAATCGTACCGTCCAGTCGGTTTCTTCCCGCCCATGTCCGCATCCCCTTCCCGTTCGCGCCGCAAGGCGCCCGACAGCGTGCGCCAGTCATTGCTGCGGGCCACCATCACAGTGATCGGCCAGCAGGGACTGGCGGCACTGACCGTACAGGATGTCGCGCGCGCGGCCGGGGTCAGCAAAGGCGCGTTGTTCCACCATTTCAGCAGCAAGCAGGTGCTGGTCGATGAAGCCATCGCCACGCTCATCGGCGACTTCGAAGCGCAGGTGCGCAGCCTGATGGAAGGCAGCGAGCGCTACGCCTGCTTCAGCCGCGCCTACGTGCGCGCCAACTTCGATCACCTGCTGCAGCAGGAGCGGGCCAACGACATCGGCCTGACCCTGGGCAACATGCTCGAACCTGCCCTGCTTGCCCAATGGGGTGCATGGCTGCGACGCATGCTGGCCGAATTCCCGGATGAGGCCTCCGATCCCCGCCTGTATGCGGCGCGCTGCGTGGCCGACGGCTATTGGGCAACCGCCTACGGTCGTCCGTTGGATGAAGAAGAACGCCTCAATGCACTGGCCATGGCCGAGCAGGCCCTGAAACTGTGCGACCCGCAGTGAGCTGGAGCCCGCAATGAATCCCTACCTCTACCTTGCCGCCGCCATCGTGCTGGAAGTGATTGCCACGTCCCTGCTGAAGGCGTCCGACGGCATGACCCGGCTGGCGCCGACGCTGGGCGCGCTGGTCGGCTATGGGCTGTGCTTCTACCTGCTGTCGGTCACCATGAAGTCGGTGCCGACCGGCATCGCCTATGCCATCTGGTCCGGCGTCGGCATCGTGCTGATCTCGCTGATCGGGCTGATCGTGTTCAAACAGCGCCTGGATGCACCGGCGTTGATCGGCATCGGCCTGATCTGCGCCGGCGTGCTGGTGATCAACCTGTTCTCGCGCAGCAGCGCACACTGACTACGCTGCTGCGCGATCAGCGCTAGCTGACCTTCTTCGCTACGGTCATGCCGAGCAGGAACAGCACCACGGCGATGATGATGCCGGCCCAGAACAGGAACTTGGCGATGCCGACGGCGGCACCGGCAATGCCGCCGAAGCCGAGCACGCCTGCAATGACGCCGATGATGGCGAAGATGATGGCCCACTTGATCATGTCAAACCTTTCCCCGCAGGGACTGCGTACTGGATGGTCAGGCTAGGCCGCGGCCGATGCGGCAGTCGTGAACAGGCCGCGTGCGCGGCGTGAATCAGCGCGGACGGAAACGCAGCAGGGCAACCGCGAACGCCAGGAACACGCTCCCCACCAGCCGTTCGAACCAGCGTCGCGCAAACGGCTTGGCCAGCCAACGGCGCAGGCCATGGCCTCCGGCGGCATACATCACGTACCAGAACAGTTCGCAGCCAGCGAAGGTGACCACCAGCACGCTGTACTGCAATGCCTGGCCACGCGAGGGGTCCACGAACTGCGGCAGGAACGCCGCCGCGAACAGCAGCAGCTTGGGATTGCTCAAGCCCACCAGGAGACCGCCACGGAACACTGTTCCTGCGCCGAGCACCGGCGCGATTGGCAGAGCTGCGTCCACCACCACCGGCGGCGCCGGCCGGGTGCTGTCACGCCATGCCTTCAGGCCCAACCAGGCCAGATAGGCCACGCCCAGATAGCGCAGCACCTCGAACAGCATCGGCGAGGAATGCAGCAGCGCACTCAGGCCGGCTGCGGAAGCCGCCAGCACCAGCAGCATCGCCAACAGGCAGCCAGCCATCGCCGGCACGCTGCCGCGGAATCCGAGCCCGACGCTGCGGCCAAGGATATGCAGCATGTTCGGCCCCGGCGTGCCACACAGAACGAACACCGTGGCGAGGAACCACCACCAGGTATGCAGGGCCATATCGGACATCCACTTCAGAAGACCGCACCAGCATAGTGGCGGCCTGGCTGGTGCGGCACATACAGCGCAGCATGGATGTGGTGGTTACAGTGGCAGGCTCAGGCCACGAGCGCGTCGCGCCGTGCCAGTACCTGGTCGATCAGGCCCCATTCGCGTGCCTGCTCAGCACTCATGAAACGATCGCGGTCCAGGGTCTGCTCGACCTCCTCGACACTGCGTCCGCAATGCTGCGCATACAGCCGGGTGATGCGCTGCTTTGTGCGCTGCATCTCCTCGGCGTGGATGAAGATGTCGGACGCCTGGCCCTGGACGCCCCCCAGCGGTTGGTGCACGTGCAGGCTCGCGTTGGCCAACGCCGCGCGGTGGCCAGGTTCGCCGGCCATCAGCAGGAACGAGCCCATCGAGCGCGCGGTGCCCATGCACAGGGTATGCACCGGAGCGGAGATGTATTGCATCGTGTCGTACATCGCCAGGCCGCTGGAGATCACCCCGCCCGGTGAGTTGATGTACAGATGGATCGGCTTTTCCGGGTTTTCCGATTCCAGGAACAACAGCTGCGCGCAGACCAGCGCCGACACGGTGTCATCGACTTCGCCGTTGAGGAAGATGATGCGTTCACGCAGGAGCCGCGAGTAGATGTCATAGGAGCGCTCGCCGCGCTCGCTGCGTTCCACCACCATCGGTACCAGCTGCATTCTGTCCCGCATGTGCCTGCTCCCTGTAGTGTTCGATCCAGGCGCCGGCTCAAGCCGCGCGCATCACCGTGCGATGGTCGTCGTTGGAGGCCGGCGGCATCAGCGCGCGCAGGTCGGTGAGCCGATGCACGATGGTCAGCACCGTTCCTCCACCCTCGTCCGCGCGCAGCCGGAAACACACCAGGCTGTGCAGATGTGGGGGATGCGCGTCTCGCAGGTGGAAACCCAGCTCCCGCCCCTGTTCGCACAGGCAGGGCTGCGGATCGGCAAGATCGGCCGCAGGCAACCAGCGCTCACGCAGCGCCGGATCGAACAGTGCGCGCCAGACCCGCTCCGGTGGCGCTGGCAGCCGCTGCTCCATCACCAACGCGGGAACCGCTTCGTTCAGAACATCGTCCATCAGTCCATCTCCTCCAGCAGGTTCTGCAGTGCGGACATCCGCGCCGGCCAATAGGCCCGGTAACGCTGCAACCAGCGGCCGATGTGGGCCAGCCCGCGCGGATCGACCTCGTAGTGGACGAAGCGGCCTTGACGCTGTTCGCTCACGAGCCCGGCATCGCGCAGCACCGCCAGGTGCTGGGACATCGCGGACTGGCTGATCGCCATGCCCTCGCGCAGTGCACTGGCATGCTGCCCGCCATCGGCCAGCTTTTCGAAGATATGGCGGCGGGTGGGGTCGGCCAGCGCCTTGAACAGGGCGTTCTCGATCATGGCCAACACATTAGCAGTCGCTAATGTGTAGTGCAACTCCCGTATCGGCTGTGCTGCAATGAGGGCTCCTGGCATGGAGCTGTGCATGAAGACCCTTGGCCTGATCGGCGGCATGAGCTGGGAAAGCTCGGCCCAGTACTACCGTCTCATCAACGAGGACGTACGGCAGCGCCTGGGAGGCGCGCATTCGGCGCAACTGCTGCTGTGGTCGGTGGATTTCGCCGGCATCAAGCAGCTGCAGCATGACGGCGACTGGGCTGCACTGGGCGACCACATGGTTGACGCCGCACGGCGCCTGCAGGCCGGTGGCGCCGATCTGCTGCTGGTCTGCACCAACACCATGCACAAGCTGGCTGACCGCATCGAGGCGGCCTGCCCACTGCCGCTGCTGCATATCGCCGACCCCACCGCCGCAGCGATCCTCCAGGCCGGCATCCGCAAGGTGGGCCTGCTCGGCACTGCCTTCACCATGGAGCAGGCGTTCTACCGTGATCGGCTGCAGGAGCGTTTCGGGCTGCAGGTACTGGTTCCGGAGGCCGAAGATCGCCGCAGCGTGCACGACATCATCTACCAGGAACTGATCGCCGGCGTGGTCCGCGAGCGCTCACGACAGGTCTACGCCGACGTGATCGCACGCCTGGTCGAACGCGGCGCCGAAGCGATCATTCTCGGCTGCACCGAGATCATGCTGCTGGTACGCCCGGAGGACAGTGCAGTGCCGTTGTTCGATACCACTGCCCTGCATGCGCGGGCCGCGGTCGACGCGGCATTGGCCTGATCCTGCTTGCGACACGGCGCGGAATCAGTCCGCGCCCTGCACTTCCAGCGCGGTGATCAGCCAGTCGACCACCGCCTGCGAATCACACAGGAAGAAGATGGCATCGCCGGAGCGCGCTTCGGTGAGCAGGCGATAGACGGTGATCGCCACCGCCGACTGGTTGGCGATGAACACTTCCGGGCTGCGTGGCCCTTCGCTATGGCCGGCAACCGCGTGCAGCGCCTTGCGTGCGGCCACGGTGGCGGCCGGGTCCGCGCTGCGGGCCAGTTCCGGCCCGCGCAGGCCCCAGGCGATGAACACATGCTTGCCCTTGAACGTGGTGTCCAGGACCCGCACCTCGGCGCCGCCTGCGTCGGCCGAGCGATGAATGACGGTACTGCTGATCAACGCAACCCCCTGTGGTCGTCGTGGTCCGCGCATCCTCCCCCACAGGCCGCCCGCACACCAGTGACGGCAGCCACAGGCTGCGCCGACAGGCGTGGAAGACATGTAAGAAGGTGTAAACCGATGCGATCGGATGTGCAGCGATGATACGGGATGTAAGCCTCTGCATGGGCCCGCGCGTACTACTAAATCCCTACTGAGCCACTTCCGGAACGATCCGTTCCGACGGCCCCGGGCTGGGTCATTCTTGCGGCCCGTTCCCCTACCGAGGCTCTCCATGATCCATTGCCTGCAACTTCCGTTTGCCGCCTCCACCCTCGCCCTGCTGCTGGCCACCAGCACCGTGGCCGCCCAGGCCTACGACACTGACCACATTCCAGCGCTGCGCTGCGAATCCCAGTTCAACAAGACCGAGCAATGCCCCATCGAGGGCCCGATGCGCCTGGCCAGGCAGCTGTCGGTGACCCGCTGCGTGGAAGACCAGAACTGGGGCCAGAGCCGGCGAATGTTGTGGGTGACCGACGGCTGCCGCGCCGAGTTCGTCGCCGACGGATATGGGCGCGGACGCTGGCCAGGGCGCGGCCGGGATCGCGACGATGACGGCGAACGCCTGGTCTGCGAGTCCTACGAAAAGAAGGACAAGGAATGCCGTATCCGTGTGCGCCACGAGGTGCGCCTTGTCAAGCAGAAATCGGTGACGGCCTGCATCGAGGACCAGAACTGGGGCTGGGACCGACGCGGGATCTGGGTCAGCGACGGCTGCCGTGCCGAGTTCCGTGTGTATTGACTGCCGAGCACGCGCTGGCTGCGGCGGATAGACATGCGTGCGGGACAGAGCCGATAGACTGTGGCCTGTACATGGCAGGGAGCGCGACATGGAACGATGGTATCTGGCGACGCTGTTGGCGTTGATCCTGCATCAGATCGACGCTGCGTTCTGGCAGGAATGGGCCATGTTCCATGTGCCCGGTGGCATCCAGGGCTTCCTGCTGTTCAACCTGCTTGCGATCGGCTTCGTGCTTTGGGGGTATCGCCAGACCCTGCTGGGCACATCGTCGGCGCGCGGCCATGCGCTGGTTTGTGGCGCACTCGGTATTGGCACGGCGCTGATCCATCTGGCGTTTGCCCTGTTCGGTCGCGATGAATTCCACCTGCCGCTGTCGATCGCCGTCCTGCTCGCCTGCTTTGTGTCGGGCGGCGGCTTGTTGCTGCAGCTGCGCCCGCGATGAGCCGGACTTCCCACTCCGCACACCTGCGTGACGGCAGCATCCAGGACGCCGATGCCTTGATTGCGCTCGACAGCGTGGCGGCCAACGATCCAGGCCGGGCCCTGCAGATCGGCGACTGGCTGGCACGCGGCGGCGTGCAGGTTGCCGAGCAGAACGGCAGGGCCGTCGGCTACCTGGTCATTCATCACCACTTCTTCGGCGAATCCTTCGTCGAAATGCTGATGGTGGCGCACGCACAGCGCGGCCAGGGCATCGGTACCGCACTGCTGCGCCAGGCCATCGCACTGCACGGCCGGCGCAAACTGTTCACCTCGACCAATGCCTCAAACATCGGCATGCAGCGCCTGCTCGCTGCGTCCGGATTCATCGACAGCGGCATCGTGCACGGATTGGACGAAGGCGACCCGGAGCTGATCTACCGCTTCGCGGGTGCATGATCGGCCTCTGCCGCACGCACAAAAAAACCCACGCATCGCTGCGCAGGCTTCTTGATTCATCACAGTGGTCGGGACGGCCGGATTCGAACCGACGACCCTCTGCCCCCCAGGCAGATGCGCTACCAGGCTGCGCTACGCCCCGACTGATGCTGCGATGTGCCCGCCAGTGCGGCGGGCCGTGAAGTATAGCGGATTATGATGGAAATGGGATCAGCGACGCAGCAACTGCAGCACTTCTTCCAGCTCCATGCGCACCTGCTTGATGATCTGGTTGCTCAGCGCCGATTCCTCGCGGGCATCGGGACCGTCCAGACGCAGGCGTGCACCACCGATGGTGTAGCCCTGTTCGTACAGCAGGCTGCGGATCTGCCGCACCATCAGCACGTCATGGCGCTGGTAATAGCGGCGGTTGCCTCGGCGCTTGGCCGGCTCAAGGCTGGGAAACTCGGTTTCCCAATAGCGCAGGACGTGCGGCTTGACGTCGCACAGCTCGCTGACCTCACCGATGGTGAAGTAGCGCTTGGCCGGGATCGGCGGTAGTTCGCGGTTACTGCCCGGATCCAGCATAAGCTTCCACCCTCTCCTTGAGCTTCTGGCCCGGACGGAAGGTGACCACCGTACGGGCGGAAATCGGAATTTCCTCGCCGGTCTTGGGGTTGCGACCCGGGCGCTGGTTCTTGCGCCGCAGATCGAAATTACCGAAGCCCGACAGCTTCACCTGACGTCCCTGTTCCAATGCTTCACGCAGCACATCGAAAAACGCGTCGACGAATTCCTTGGCTTCCCGCTTGTTCAGACCGACTTCGTCGAACAGCTTTTCCGCCATCTCCGCCTTGGTCAATGCCATTGCCTGCTACCCCCGAGTGCTGCCCGCTCAGCCGCGGATCCGGGCGTGGTGTTCACGCTCGATGGCAGTGACCGCCTCGGCCACCACCGCATCCACGTCGCGGTCCGTCAGAGTGCGCGACTTGTCCTGCAAAATCAAGCCCATAGCGAGACTCTTGAATCCCGGCTCGACGCCCTTGCCGACATAGCGGTCGAACAGGTTCAGGTCGCGCAGCAGCGGGCCAGCGGCCTGGCGGACGGTGGCCGCCAGATCGGTCCAGGCCACCTGTTCAGGCACAAGGAACGCCAGGTCGCGGCGCACCGCCGGGAAGCGCGACAGTTCGCCGGCACGCGGCAGGCGGCGGGCGGTCAGCGGCTCCAGGTCCAGCTCGAAGGCATAGACGTCGGCTTCGATCTCCATCGCCTTGGCCAGGCGCGGGTGGACCTGGCCGATCCAGCCGATCGCCACGCCATCGCGGAACACCTCGGCCGAACGCGCCGGGTGGCCGTAGGCGCGGGCGGACGGACGGAACTCCAGCTGCGCGCCACTGGCGGCCGCCAGCGATTCCAGGTCGCCCTTCAGGTCATGGAAATCGACCTTGCGGGCCGGCAGGCCCCACTGCACCGCCTGCGCGTCACCGCAGACCGCAGCGGCCACGCGCGGGGTTTCCAGCGGTGCAGGTTGACCTTCACCGGCCTGCTGGGCGAACACGCGGCCGATCTCGAACAGGCGCACGCGACCCAGCTGGCGGGCAGCGTTACGGCCCAGCGTGGCGACCAGGCCGGGCAGCAACGACGGGCGCATCACGGCCAGTTCGGCCGACAGCGGATTGGCCAGCGGCACCAGGCCGTCGCGCAGCTGCCACTGGGTCAGCAGCGCATCGTCGACGAAAGCGAAATTGACGGTTTCCTGCTGGTCACGGGCAATCAACTGGCGACGCACGCTCAGCGCGTCCAGTTGGGTCTCGCTCGGCATCGCCACCCGCGAGGCGCCGCCCGGCAGCGTGGTCGGGATCTGCTCGTAACCGTGGATGCGGGCCAGCTCTTCGATCAGGTCTTCTTCGATGGCGATGTCGAAGCGGCGGCTTGGCGCGGCCACCTGCCAGCCATCGGCGGTGGCAACCACCTCCATGCCCAGCGCGCGCAGGATGCGCTCGACTTCGGCGTCTTCGATGGTGATGCCGAGCACGCGAGTGATGCGGGCGCGGCGCAGCACGATGGTTGCCGGCTGCGGCAGATCGGCATCACGCACCGCCTCGGTGACCGGCGCCGGGGTACCCCCGGCCAGGTCCAGCACCAGGCGGGTGGCGTACTCGATCGCGGTGCGCGGCAGCGCCGGGTCGACACCACGCTCGAAGCGGTGGCCGGCATCGGTGTGCAGGCCCAGCTTGCGGCCACGGCCCATGATCGCGGCGGGCGCGAAATGCGCAGCCTCCAGGAACACGGCAGTGGTGGCGTCGGTGACGCGGGTATCGAAGCCCCCCATCAGGCCGGCCAGGCCGACCGCGCGATCGGCGTCGGTAACCACCAGGAAGCTGTCGTCCAGCGCGGCATCACGGCCATCCAGCAGCTTGAGGCTTTCACCGGCGCGCGAGCGGCGCACGGCGATGCTGCCCTGCAGGGTGCCGAGGTCGTAGGCATGCATCGGCTGGCCGAGCTCGAGCATCACGTACTGGGTGATGTCGACCAGCAGCGAGACCGGGCGCACGCCACTGCGGCGCAGGCGCTCGGCCATCCACAACGGCGTCTTGGCAGCGGCGTTGAC
Source organism: Stenotrophomonas sp. SMYL41 (assembly GCF_036319965.1). NCBI lineage: Bacteria > Pseudomonadati > Pseudomonadota > Gammaproteobacteria > Lysobacterales > Lysobacteraceae > Stenotrophomonas > Stenotrophomonas sp. SMYL41. The sequence continues at coordinate 32,298 of NZ_JAWIRX010000006.1, forward strand.
GCCTTCGATGACACGCCCCAGGTAACGCGGCGCTTCGGCGCCGGCGTCGAGCTGGATGCTCAGCTCACGGCTGCCGACCGCCGGGATGGCGTCGGCGGCGAAGTCCAGCACTTCGCTGCGGGTCGCAGCGGCGACGTCGTAGGCGATGCCGCGCAGACTGAAACAATCGGCGCGGTTCGGGGTCAGCTTGATCTCGATGCTGGCGTCCGGCAGGCCCAGATAGTCGACCAGGGCCTGGCCGACGGGGGCGTCATCCGGCAGTTCCAGCAGGCCGGACGCATCGTTGTCCACGCCCAGCTCCTTGGCCGAGCACAGCATGCCGTTGGACTCGACGCCGCGCAGCTTGGCCGGCTTGATCTTCAGCTCGCCGATCTGCGCACCGACCATGGCCAGCGGCGCGACCAGGCCCGGGCGCGCGTTCGGCGCACCGCAGACGATCTGCAGCAGCTCGCCCTGCCCGGCATCGACATTGCACACCTGCAGGCGGTCGGCTTCAGGATGGCGCACCGCTTCGACGATGCGCGCCACGACCACGTGATCGAGGCCCTCGCCCAGCGCGGTCACGTCTTCCACTTCCAGGCCGATGGCGGTCAGCACCGCACTCAGTTCATCGCGCGAAGCGCTGGTCGGGACGTGGCTGCGCAGCCAGTTTTCGGAGAATTTCATGGTGTCACCCTGGTGGGAGGCGTGCCTCCCGTTGCGGTTTTTTTGTGGTCGCCCAGCGCATGCGCAAGGAGGCGTCCATCCAGAAAGGCAGCCGAGCAGGGCTCGGCGCTGCACGGTTGCGGCTTACGCGAACTGCTTCAGGAAGCGCACGTCGTTCTCGAAGAACGCGCGCAGATCGTTGACGCCGTAACGCAGCATCGCGAAGCGCTCCACGCCCATGCCGAAGGCGAAGCCGGTGTAGCGCTCCGGATCGATGCCGACGTTGCGCAGCACGTTGGGATGGACCATGCCGCAGCCGAGCACTTCCAGCCAGCGGGTGCTGCCATCGGGCTGCTGCCAGGCGATGTCCACTTCCGCACCCGGCTCAACGAACGGGAAGTAGCTGGGACGGAAGCGCATCTCGAAATCGCGCTCGAAGAACGCACGCACGAACTCGGCCAGCGTGCCCTTCAGGTCGGCGAAGGTCGAATGCTCGTCCACCAGCAGGCCTTCCACCTGGTGGAACATCGGCGAATGGGTCTGGTCGCTGTCGCTGCGGTACACCTTGCCGGCGGCGATCATGCGCAGCGGCGGCGCGTGGTCGCCCATGTAGCGCACCTGCACGCCCGAGGTGTGCGTGCGCAGCAGGCGGCCGTCGCCGAAGTAGAAGGTGTCGTGCATGGCACGCGCCGGGTGATGTGGCGGGAAATTCAGCGCCTCGAAGTTGTGCCAGTCATCCTCGATCTCCGGCCCTTCAGAGAGCTCGTAGCCCAGCCGGCCGAAGATGCCGGTGATGCGCTCCAGGGTGCGGGTGATCGGGTGCAGGCCGGCGCGGTCGCCATTGCGGCCCGGCAGGGTAATGTCGATGGCTTCGGCGGCCAGGCGCGCATCCAGTGCCGCGTCCTCCAGCAGCGCCTTGCGCTCGCCCAGCGCGCGGGTCAGCGCGTCGCGGGCCTGGTTGATCGCTTCACCGGCGGCCTTGCGCTCGTCGGCCGGCAGAGCGCCGAGCTGCTTGAGCTGCGAGGTGATGCTGCCACTCTTGCCAAGCAGGGCCACGCGCAGCTGCTCCAGCACGTCGGGGCTCTGTGCGGCGGCCACGTCGGCCAGCGCCTGGGTGGTGAGGGATTGGATGTCGCTCATGGGGGGCCGGAACTCCAGTCGATCTGCCATCGCGATGCGCGAAGGGCCGACCCCTGTCGCCACCGCCGTCCCCGCGCTGCCGATGTGGCCTCGCCGGGACCCAAAAAAGAATGGGGAAGGACTTGCGCCCTTCCCCATGCATTGCCTTGACCTGACACCGTTCCGAGTGAACGGTTACGGCATCGGGAAGGACTTATGCCGCCAGCGCGCCCTTGGCCTTTTCGGCCAGCGCGGCAAAACCGGCTGCGTCGTGCACGGCGATGTCAGCCAGGACCTTGCGATCCAGAGTGATGCCGGCCTTCAGCAGGCCGTTCATGAAGCGGCTGTAGCTCAGGCCGTTGATGCGGGCAGCCGCATTGATACGGGTGATCCACAGCGAACGGAAGTTGCGCTTCTTCTGCTTACGGCCGATGTAGGCGTACTGCTGTGCCTTGATGACCGCCTGCTTGGCGACGCGGAAGACCTTGCGACGGGCATTGTAATAGCCCTTGGCGAGATCCAGGATTTTCTTGTGGCGGCGACGCGCCTGTACGCCACGCTTAACTCGTGCCATTTTTCAGTTCCTCAGAGGTAAGGGAGCATGCGGTCCAGACGGCCTGCGTCTTCTGCACGGACATGGCCCGTCTGACGCAGATTACGCTTACGCTTGGTCGCTTTCTTCGTGAGGATGTGGCTACGGTTGGCGTGGCCGCACTTGTACTTGCCCGAGGCGGTCTTGCGGAAACGCTTGGCCGCTGCCCGGTTGGTCTTGATCTTGGGCATTGCAATGTCCTTGATGGGATATGACCCTGGTTTCTGACTGATCTGGCGGCGGCCTGGGCCGCTCTTTCCATCCTGCCATGATCGGCGTACGACCCGTCCTGGGTGGGTCGAGCCGGGCATGATACAGGCAAAACCACCCTGCCACCAGCCCCTGCAACCCTTTACCGGCAGTTCACCGGCATCCTGCAAAAGCAAAGGGACGCCAACGGCGCCCCTTTACCCTGAACCATTCAGCCAGGCGCCCTGAAAGGCGGCCCGTCAGGCCTCAGGTCTTCTTCTTCGGCGCGATCATCATGACCATCTGACGCCCTTCCAGGCGCGGACGGGATTCAATGACGATGTCCTCGCCCAGATCGGTCTCGATCCGGTTGGCCATTTCGCGACCCAGTTCCTGGTGGCTCATTTCACGGCCACGGAAACGGATGTTGACCTTGATCTTGTCACCATCTTCAAGGAACCCGCGCATCTTGCGCAGCTTGATCTGGTAGTCGCCCTCGTCCGTGACCGGACGGAACTTCACTTCCTTGATCTCGACCTGCTTGGTCTTCTTCTTGGCCTCGCTGGCCTTCTTCTGCGCTTCGAACTTGAACTTGCCGAAGTCCATGATCTTGCAGACCGGCGGATCGGCCTGCGGCTGGATTTCGACCAGGTCCAGGCCTTCATCTTCGGCCATGGACAGCGCTTCGTCGCGCGACAACACGCCGATCATTTCACCGTCACTGCCGATCACGCGGACGCGCGGCACACGGATTTCCTGATTCTTGCGGTTCTGTTTGTTGTCAGGGGTGCTGATATTACGTTCTCCCAAGGGTATCGAACCGGTCCGGGTGCCTGTGCCCCCGGACCGGACCTTTGCTTACGCGCCCTCGGCGTGGAGCCGCTCGATGAAGGCCTGCAGGCTCATGCTGCCCAGGTCTTCGCCAGAACGCGTACGCACCGCCACAGCCCCATTTTCCTTCTCGCGGTCACCAATGACCAGCAGGTAGGGCACGCGCTGCAACGTATGCTCGCGGATTTTATAGCCGATCTTCTCGTTACGCAAATCCGAGCTGACGCGGAAGCCTTGCTCCGCAAGGGTTTTGGTCACGCCCGAGACGTAGTCGGCCTGGGCGTCGGTGATGTTGGCCACCACCACCTGGGTCGGCGCCAGCCAGGCCGGGAACTGGCCGGCATGGTGCTCGATCAGGATGCCCAGGAAGCGCTCCATCGAGCCGACGATGGCGCGGTGCAGCATGACCGGGTGCTTCTTCTGGCTGTTCTCGTCCACGTACTCGGCGCCGAGGCGGCCCGGCATCATGAAGTCGACCTGCATGGTGCCCAGCTGCCAGGTACGGCCGATCGCGTCCTTCAGGTGGTACTCGATCTTTGGGCCGTAGAACGCACCCTCGCCCGGCAGCTCCTGCCATTCCACGCCGCAGCTGGACAACGCCGAGCGCAGCGCGCCTTCGGCCTTGTCCCAGGTGGCGTCATCGCCGAGCCGCGATTCCGGACGCAGCGCGATCTTGATCTGGATCTCGTCGAAGCCGAAGTGCTGGTAGACCGCCAGCGCCTGCTGGTGGAACGCGGTCACTTCCGACTCGATCTGGCTCTCGGTGCAGAACACATGGCCGTCGTCCTGGGTGAAACCGCGCACGCGCAGGATGCCGTGCAGTGCGCCGGACGGCTCGTTGCGGTGGCAGGAACCGAACTCACCGTAGCGGATCGGCAGGTCGCGATAGCTGTGCAGGCCCTGGTTGAACACCTGCACATGACCCGGGCAGTTCATCGGCTTGACCGCGTAGGTGCGCTTCTCCGACTCGGTGAAGAACATGTTGTCCTGGTAGTTGTCCCAGTGGCCGGACTTCTTCCACAGGCTCACGTCCAGGATCTGCGGGCAGCGCACTTCGCCGTAGCCGCTGCTGCGGTAGACCTTGCGCATGTACTGCTCGACCACCTGCCACAGTGCCCAGCCCTTGGGGTGCCAGAACACCAGGCCCGGCGCCTCTTCCTGCAGGTGGAACAGGTCCTGCTGCTTGCCGATGCGGCGGTGATCGCGCATTTCAGCTTCTTCGATGCGCTTGATGTACGCCTCGAGCTGCTTCTTGTCAGCCCAGGCGGTGCCGTAGATGCGCTGCAGCTGCTCGTTCTGCGCGTCGCCGCGCCAGTACGCGCCGGAAATGCGGGTCAGCTTGAAGGCCTTCAGGAAGCGCGTGTTCGGCACGTGCGGGCCGCGGCACATGTCCACGTATTCCTGGTGGTAGTACATGCCCATCGCCTGGATGTCGTCGGACATGTCCTCGATCAGGCGCAGCTTGTAGTCCTCGCCACGGGCCTTGAAGATCTCGATCACTTCGGCGCGCGGCGTCACCTTCTTGATGACGTCGTAGTCCTGGGCGATCAGCTCGCCCATGCGCTTCTCGATCGCGGCCATGTCGTCCGGGGTGAACGGGCGCTCGGAGTAGATGTCGTAGTAGAAGCCCTCGGCAATGACCGGGCCGATCACCATCTTCACGTCCGGGTACAGCTGCTTGACGGCGTGGCCGACCAGGTGGGCGCAGGAGTGGCGGATGATCTCCACGCCCTCCTCGTCCTTGGCGGTGATGATGCGCAGGCTGGCATCGTGGTCGATGACGTCGCTGGCATCGACCAGCACGCCATCGACCGAACCGGCGATGGTGGCCTTGGCCAGGCCGGCACCGATTGACTGGGCGACGTCCATGACGCTGACAGGATTTTCGAATTCGCGGCGGCTGCCGTCGGGAAGAGTAATGTTGATCATCGCAGTGGCTTCGTGCGGGGCCCGCCGAGCGGGCTGGAAAGCGTTCCCGGGGCTGCGCCCGGGCAATAAAAAAGCGCCGCGAGGGCGCCTGGAACACAGGGCCTTCGGGGGCAGGTCAACAGTGGGCGGTGGTAGTGCTCATGTCGCACGCTCGGCCGGCGCTGGGCGCGGGCCACCTTGTTCCAGTCGGGGTTCTGCAATGATCTTAAACCAGCCCGGCGGAAAGCCCAAGGACTACCGTACGGTCCGCTGAATGGGCCTCGCTGGCGGGGGGAAATTGCAATGATTACCATGTCGCCGCAGGTCGCCCCGTGCCAGCCTGCCCCGCTTCCCCCAGGACCCCGTGATGCGCCACCCGCTCCGACCGGCTCCCGCCGGCCCCGCCCGTGTCCCGCGTTCGCCGGCCCGCCGTCGCGCCGGCTGCCCGCGATGATCACCGTCGGCCTTTCCACGCTCGGCTTCTGCAGCCTGGGCATGCTGGCGGCGATGTTCTCGGCGCTGGCCTTCTATGCCGCCTCGCCTCACTGTCGCTGGCCGCGCCTGCGCCGCGCCGGCCGCCTTGGCCGCCAGATCGGCCTGGTCGCTGCCGCTGCCTCGCTGTGGCTGTGGATAGCCGAGCTCGGCTTCGCCGCTGGCCTGGTGGCAATGCTGTGCACCTGGATGCTGGCGGCGATGCTGCTGCCGGCGCTGGCCGCCTGGCATCGCCCGGGCACGGAGTCGCCCTGATGTGGCCGCGCGCCTTCGCTGGCATCGTGGCCGGCTTCTTCCTGGCCGCTGCCGCGACCGGACTTGTCACCTGGCTGCCGCCAGGCCCCTGGCAGAACGCGCTGGTGCCCAGCCTGATCACGTTCATCCCGCTGTGGATGCTGGCCGCCCTGTGGTCGTTCAGCTTCCGCAGCGCGCTGCGCGCCTGGGTGGCCCTGGCCGGCAGCGCTGCGGCCGGCTTCGCCGTGCTGATGCTGCTGCGCCTGACCGGCGCGGTGCAATGAGACCCATGCCATGAAGTTCAGTTCGCAGACCCTGCGTACGTTCACCACCCTGCACACCTGGGTCGGCCTGGTCGCCGGCTTCGGCCTGTTCGTGGCCTTCTACGCAGGCGCGTTGACCCTGTTCCATCACGACCTGCCGCTGTGGCAGACCCCAGGCGCAGCCACCGCGTTGCCGGCGGGCCTGGACGACGCGCAGTACCTGCTGGAAGACGTGCTGGCCACGCATCCGGAAGCCCGCCGCCACGTCGGCATGACCTTCCCCGGCGCCGAGCATCCACAGCCACTGGCCTATTGGCAGGCCGATGACGGCAGCTGGCGTTACGCCTGGCCGGGCCAGATCGCCGGCAGCACCTCGCCCCCACAGACCGGGCTGGCCGAGCTGGTCAACGAACTGCATTACAGCCTCGGCCTGCCGGTGGCCGGCATCTACGTGATGGGCATCGTCAGCCTGCTGTATGGCATGGCGCTGCTCAGCGGCCTGGTGATCCATCTACCGAAGCTGTTCGGTGATCTGTTCGCGCTGCGTCCGGGCCGCAACCTGAAGCAGCTGTGGCAGGACGCGCACAACGTGATCGGCGTGCTCAGCCTGCCCTTCCACCTGATGTTCGCGGTCACCGGCGCCCTGCTCTGCCTGGTGTTCGTGCAGATGGCACTGCTCAACCCGCTGATCTACGACGGCAAGGTGCTGCAGGCGGTGCCGACCGCGATGGACACCGCGCCCGTGCGCGACGCCAGTGGCATTCCGGCGCCGCCGGGCAGCCTGCGCGTGCTGCATGCACGTGCGCTTGAAGTTGCCCGCGCCCAGGGCGTGGCCAATTTCGAGCCGGCCTACCTGAAGCTGGCCAATGGCGGCGACGCCAATGCCACCATCGAGATCACCGGCGAATCCACCGGCACGCTCGGCCCGCTTGGTGCCGTAGCACTGGACGTGGCCACCGGCAACCTGCTGGCCTCGCAGCTGCCGGGCCAGCGCGACGCCAACCACGCTACGCTCAGCGCTGCCTACGCGCTGCACTTCGGCGAGTTCGGCAACGGCGTAGTGGTCTGGCTGTACTTCCTGCTCGGTCTCGGCGGTGCCTTCCTGTTCTACTCCGGCAACCTGTTGTGGATCGAGTCGCGGCGCAAGCGCCGCCAGCCGCAGCAGCCGCGTGCCGGGGTGAACATGGCGCGGGCCACGGTCGGCGTGTGCATCGGCCTGTGCGTGGCGATTTCGATCGCGTTCGTCACCGCACTGGTGCTCGAGCGGCTGGCACCGGCGGCGGTCGACCACGGCATCCGCTGGGCCTGCTTCGGCAGCTGGGCAGCCTGTGCGCTGTGGGCTGCACTGCGCCGCCCCGCGCAGGCCGCGCGCGAACTGCTGTGGGCCGCAGCGATCAGCACCGCGCTGGTGCCGATCCTGCACGGTGCGCTCAGTGGCGACTGGCTGTGGCGCGCGGCCGCGCACGGCCACTGGCCGCTGTTCTGGGTCGATGCCATCGCACTGGCCATGGCCTTCGGCTTCGCCCGCCTGGCCGTGGCCAGCCAACGCCGCGCCCGCAACGGCGATCCCAACAGCGTCTGGGCCAATTGAGCCTTTGCCGGTCATGCCCGGGCGCTGCCGCTACCCGCACCGGCCCGGTGGAGCCGAGCCTGCGTGATTGCCGCTCGCGCCAAGCGCAGTCGGAGCAAGCTCGACACTGCGAAGGACGGACTCAATCGCCGATGCGCGCTTTCTGCCAAGGGCCGAGCATGGCGTTGAGCAGACTGGCCTGCTCGTCGTCGCCGGTCAGCTCCCACATGAACACCCCGGCAAGGCCCTGCTCGCGGGCGAACTGCGCACGCAGCCCGATCGAGCGTGGGTCTTCATAGCTGATGAAAACCTTCTGCCCGGCGTTGTACAGCCACGGGCTCTGCGCCTGCGGCTGCCAGTGCTTCGTCCACCCCGGCTGATCGAGATAGCGCGCCTTGATGACCCGCCAGTCGCCTGCGTCAGCCGGTGCGCTGTAGGCCTGGTACAGGCCGTCCGGTCCATCGCCGGTGACCTTGAAGCCGCGACCGTAGAACGGCACGCCCAGGACCAGCTTGTCGGCCGGCACACCGTGCTCGCGGTAGTACTGCACTGCGCCGGCTACGTTGTTCCAGCGCCGTAGTTCCGGCGCCAACGGATCTGTCGGCACTTCATGCAAGGGGGCGTTGAAGGTCGACACCGCCGAGAAGCCGGTACCCATGTCGTAGCTCATCAGGTTGATGAAATCGAACACTTTGGCCAGCGCCGGCAGGTCGTAGCTCGCTGCCGGATCGTAGGGACCATCGGTCTGCAGGCGACCGGCGGCCAACGCGGCAGTCAGCAGCTTCGGCTGCCCCACCTTGCGACCGCGCGCATCGAGTGCCTGGCGGAATGCCTGCGTGAGCCGGGTCAGGTTGGCGCGGTCCTGCGGGCGGTGCGCCAGCTCCTTCGGCCCGCCACTGACCGGGAACTCCCAGTCGATGTCCACGCCGTCGAAGCTGCCGGCATGACGATCGAAGAACAGCGCCATGCAGGAGTCGACCAGGCGCTTGCGGCTGGCCTCGGTCAATGCCGCATCGGAGAACCCGCCTGCACCCCAGCCACCAATGGAGATCAGCGTGCGCAGATGCGGGTGCGCCTTCTTGAGCTCAGCCAGCGCGGCGAAGTTCTTCGGCGCTTCCGCCCCGACCGTGCATCGCCCGTCCTCGATGGTGGAGAACGCATAGAACAGATGCGTGAGGCGCTCGGCCGGAATGTTCGATACCGGATAGCGCTCGGCCGAGCCACCCGGGTAGTAGGCACCGAAGATCGGCGGCTGCGCCGGCGCGGTATGCGCGGCAATGGGCAAGGCACCGGCAATCAGCACGGCAAGGACGGCCACTGTCTGGCGGAACATGGAATCTCCCGGTTCGAAGGCGCAGCCACGTTAGCAAACCGATGTGCCTGCGGTACGGATGTCGCGGCATGTCGTCCAGCGGACAGGCTTATCCCGCCGGGTGACGACAACTCGGCAGACATGCAACGACCCTCATGCACTGCAGCAGGACACGCGCCGACGCTGCATCCACGGGCTCGCGCCTCGGCCAAGGCAGCTGTGGATCTTCAACCGTGCATGGACGTGGGCACCGACCATGACAACATCGAAGACGGCGACCTGCAGCAGGCGGCGGCACTGTCGCACAAGGCCTTCAGAATTCTTCAGGCCGTTTTCCAGCACTTCAGCCGGGTCGCTGGCTCAATCGGCCTCCCTTTCGATGGAGTCCGCCGATGCGTTCGATCCTGCCCGTCCTCACCCTGCTCTGCGCCATGGGTGCCCAGCCCTTCACCACGCGCGCCGCGCCTCCGGATCCGGCACGCCTGCTGATGCTGCAGCAGGCCATTGCGCACGATGAACTCAAGCAGATCCGCAGCGTGCTGCTGCAGGTCGACGGCAAGGTGGTCTACGAGGGTTACTTCAACGGTGCCGATGCACAGACCCTGCACGACGTGCGTTCGGTCAGCAAGGGCGTGACTGCACTGCTGGTGGGTGCCGCCATCGGCCAGGGACGCTTGCCCGGCGTACAGGCCCGGGTGTACGACTACTTCCCGGCCTTCACCGCGCAGCACGCGATCGACCCGCGCCTGCGCGCCACCACCCTGCAGGATTTGCTGACCATGAGCAGCCTGTGGGAGTGCGATGACGAAAACCCGTTCTCGGCCGGCCACGAAGAGCGCATGTACGTCACCGAGAAGTGGCTGGACTTCGCGCTGTCGTTGCCGGTGAAGGGCTTTGCGCCGTGGATGCAGCGGCCGCAGGACAGCCCGCATGGCCGCGCGTTCGCCTACTGCACCGCCAATCCGTTCGTGCTTGGGGCCGTGCTTGAACAGGCCAGCGGCCGCCCCCTGGCGGACTATGCCACGCACGTGCTGGAGCAGCCGCTGGGCATCACCCACAGCCAGTGGAACCGCTCACCGGACGGCATCGGCATGGGCGGCGGTGGCACTCGCTACCGCACACGCGACCTGGCGCGGTTCGGCCAGCTGGTACTCAACGGTGGCCGCTGGCAGGGGCGCCAGCTCGTGCCGAAGGACTACATCGAGGCGATGGTGCAGGCGCAGGCCACCACGCCCGATGGCAGCAACTACGGATACCAGTGGTGGGGCCTGAAGCTCGATGTGCAGGGTTCGCCCCGCACCGTGTGGGCGATGTCCGGCAATGGCGGAAACTATGTGTTCGTGCTTCCCGATCGGCGCGTGGTGGCGGTGGTCACCAGCCAGGCCTTCAACCGCTCCTTCGCCCATCCGCAGTCGCGGCGCATCCTCACCGAGTTCCTGCTGCCGGCGCTGCGCTGAGGGTGGCGAGATCATCCGGGCGCCACGCGGCGGCCAGCACCTGCGCACGCTGCCGGGCGATGTCGGCATCGATGCGCTCCAGCAGCGCCGGCCAGCCCGGGGCGCCATGCAGGGGCACGAACAGTGGCGTGGCGCGCAGCCACGCCACGTCGCGGAAGCCGTCGTCGACGGCCTGCTGCAATGCCGTGACGGCCTCGTCTTCGCGTCCGCTGGCCTGCAACAGCAGTGCCCGCTCCACAGCTGTGTCGGACCAGCCATCGCTACCGCTTTCGCTGGTGTTGAGCCGCTGCAGCCGCTGCCTGATCCACCCGGCCTGCACCGGCTGCGCGCCGTACAGGGCGGCCAGCGTCTGGCCCAGTGATTGCTGGGGCCGCAACTGGCGACCACGTTCGAACGCCTCAGCTGCCGTCGCAGGATCACCAGCCAGCAGCGCCAACTCCCCCTTCAACCGCAGCAGCTGCGGATGCGGCGTGCCGCGCGCCAGCGCTTCGTCCAGTGCCTGCCTGGCCTGATGCGGCGCGCCGGCCAGATACAGGCTGCGTGGCCAGGCGATATTGGAGAAGAGGTTGTCCGGGTAGAGCTGGAAGTTGCGCGCGTGGCGTTGCGCCGCCGCCCGGGTGAAGCCCAGCAGTTCCAGCTCGCGCGCTACCTGCACGTCACGGAAGCGCACGCGCTCGGGCGCTTTCAGTGACAGGTTCTCGCGCAGCGCCAAGGCCAGCTCGCCGCGCTCCTGCCGCAGGTAGGCCAGCGATGCACGGCTGCGTTCGTCGCCAGGTTCCAGCGCCAGGGCACGCGCGTAACCGGCCATGGCCTGCCGCATGTTGCCGAGGCAATCCTGCGCATAGCCCCACAGGGCCTGCGCAGCGGCATCGCGCGGCGCTCGCCTGCGCTCCTCGCCGGCCAGCGCCAGCGCCTCTTTCATCTGTTCCGGCGTGCCGTTGAACAGGCAGCCCTGCGCCGCCAACGCACGTGACAGGCCACGCCGCGCCAGCGCGGACTCCGGATCGGCCTGCAGTGCCTGCCGGTAGAGGCTGATGGCCCGCTCGTTGTTGCTGGCCTGGCCGATGCCAGCGTAGTAATCGGCACGCTGCAGCAGCGTCTGCGCCGCGCCGGGCGCTGCCGGCCGTGACCACCACCACGCCAGCATTGCGGCGATGCCCAGCACTGCAACGACCGCCAGGCCCCACCCCGCCCCGCGGCCCCACCAGGACCGGGGAGGCAGTGCGGTGATCTGCACCGGCTGCACGCACAGCTGATAGCCGCGCCCACGTACTGAACGGATGTAGCGCGGCCGACGGCTGTCATCGCCCAGCGCCTGGCGCAGAAGTTTGACCCGTTGACTGACCGCATCTTCGCCCACCACCGCCGGTGCCCAGACCTGCGCGGCCAGCGTGTCGAAATCCACCACATCGGTGCCGTGTGCCAGCAGCACGTCGAACAGCGTCCAGCTCAGGCCGGCAACGGGCAGATCTTCACCTGCCCGGCTGACCCGCTGCGCCGGGCGATCGATGTCCAGGTCCAGCAGGCGAAGGGTGTCCATGGGCGAAGCATACCTGCGCGGCGGTGCCGGATCGCAGGCAAAGAAAAAGCGGGCCGAAGCCCGCTTTTTCATTTACGAAAGCGTGAGGACCAACGGTCCTCACCCACCGCACAATCAGCAGTACCGATTATTCGGCGCTGGCGCCTTCGCCTTCTTCCACGGCCTTCATCGACAGGCGGATGCGGCCCTGCTTGTCGACTTCCAGCACCTTGACCTTGACCACATCGCCTTCCTTCAGCTTGTCGCCGACCTTCTCGACGCGCTCGCTGGAGATCTGCGACACGTGGACCAGGCCGTCCTTGCCCGGCAGGATGGTGACGAACGCACCGAAGTCCATGATCTTGGCAACCTTGCCTTCGTAGATGCGGCCCGGCTCGACGTCCGAAGTGATCTGCTCGATGCGGGCCTTGGCGGCCTGGGCAGCGATCGCGTTGACCGAAGCGATGACGATGGTGCCGTCATCCTGGATGTCGATCTGGGTGCCGGTTTCCTTGGTGATGGCCTGGATGGTCGAACCACCCTTGCCGATCACTTCGCGGATCTTGTCCGGGTGGATCTTGATGGTCAGCAGGCGCGGCGCGTAGTCCGACAGCTCTTCACGCGGAGCGGTCAGGCCATGGGCCATTTCACCCAGGATGTGCAGACGGCCAGCCTTGGCCTGCTGCAGAGCCTGCTTCATGATTTCTTCGGTGATGCCTTCGATCTTGATGTCCATCTGCAGGGCGGAGATGCCCTCAGCGGTACCGGCCACCTTGAAGTCCATGTCGCCCAGGTGATCTTCGTCACCCAGGATGTCGGACAGGACGACGAAGCGCTCGCCCTCCTTGACCAGACCCATGGCGATACCGGCAACCGGCGCCTTCACCGGCACACCGGCGTCCATCAGGGCCAGCGACGAACCGCAGACCGACGCCATCGACGAGGAACCGTTCGACTCGGTGATTTCCGAGACAACGCGGATGGTGTACGGGAAGGTTTCCAGCGACGGCATGACAGCCAGTACACCGCGCTTGGCCAGGCGGCCGTGGCCGATTTCGCGGCGCTTCGGGCCCATCATGCGGCCGCACTCACCCACCGAGAACGGAGGGAAGTTGTAGTGGAACAGGAAGTTTTCCTTGTACTCACCGGCAACGGCATCGATGACCTGGCCATCACGGGCGGTGCCCAGGGTGATGGTCACGATGGCCTGGGTTTCACCGCGGGTGAACAGCGAGGAACCGTGGGTACGCGGCAGCACGCCGGTCTTCACGGCGATCGGGCGGACGGTGTCCAGCGCACGGCCGTCGATGCGGACCTTGGTGTCCAGCACGGAGTCACGCATGGTGCGGTATTCCAGCTCGCCGAATTCCTTCGACAGCTCGGCAGGGTTCCAGCCTTCGGCGGCCACGCGGCCGGCCAGGGCTTCGAACACGTCCTTCTTGATCGCCGAGATGGCGTCACGGCGCTGCAGCTTGTCACGCACCTGGAAGGCTTCGCCCAGGCGCGGGCCGATGGCTTCCTTCAGGGCGGAGATCAGCGCGTCGTTCTTGGCCGGGGCTTCCCAGGTCGACGGCTTGGTGCCGGCTTCGACGGTCAGCTCGTTGATCGCGTTGATGACCTTCTGCATTTCGCGGTGACCGAAGGTCACGGCGCCCAGCATCACTTCTTCGGACAGCAGCGCGGCTTCGGATTCAACCATCAGCACGGCGTTGGAGGTACCGGCGACGACCAGCTCCAGCTGCGAGTCAGCCAGTTCGCTGACGGTCGGGTTCAGGATGTACTCGCCGTTCTTGTAACCGACCTTGGCCGCGCCGATCGGACCCATGAACGGGGTGCCAGCCAGGGCCAGGGCAGCCGAAGCACCGATCAGGGCCGGGATGTCACCGTCCACGTCCGGGTTCAGCGACATCACCGTGGCGATGATCTGCACTTCGTTCTTGTAGTCTTCCGGGAACAGCGGGCGGATCGGACGGTCGATCAGACGCGAGATCAGGGTTTCCTTCTCGGTGGCACGGCCTTCGCGCTTGAAGAAACCACCCGGGATGCGGCCGCCGGCGTAGAACTTTTCCTGATAATCGACGGTCAGCGGGAAGAAGTCCTGCCCTTCGCGCGCGCTCTTGGCGGCGACGGCGGTGACCAGCAGTACGGTGTCGTCCATCTTGACGATGACGGCGCCGCTGGCCTGACGGGCGACTTCGCCGGTCTCAAGCGTGACGGTGTGCTTGCCGTACTGGAAGGTTTTGGTGATTTTTGCCACGGAGGGTGTCCTTGGGGATGCTGTCTGCGAATTTGGACCGTCGGCGACCCTTGCCGCCAGCGGGTGGCCGGATCGTTCCGGCCTGAATCGGGGATTGCGGTACTACAAAACAAAACCGCGGCGCATCGCTGCGCCGCGGGGGATTCGTTGCTTAGCGACGCAGGCCAAGCTTCTCGATCAGGGCCTTGTAACGCTCGACGTCCTTCTTCTTCAGGTAGTCGAGCAGGCTGCGACGGCGGTTGACCATCTGCAGCAGGCCGCGGCGGCTGTGGTGGTCCTTCTTGTGGGTCTTGAAGTGGCCGGTCAGCAGTTCGATGCGGGCGGTCAGCAGTGCAACCTGGACTTCCGGGGAGCCGGTGTCAGCCGAGCTGCGCTTGTTGTCTTCAATGACCTTCTGGGTGTCGATCGACATTTCTTTTTTCTCTGTGATGCGTGGCCGGCAGGAACGCGCTTCGCGCACCGCCAGGCTCGCCGTGGACTACGAGGATGAAACCTGCGCGAGGCAGGTTGCCGGAAAACGGCCGCGAAATTGTAACGGTCGGGGGCTCCCGGGACAAGGACCGGGGCTGAACCGGCAGGCCCAGGTCAGAGGTTGAAACGGCGCTGCGGGGCCAGCAGGCCACTCTCGTCGACCTGGCCGAGACCCTGGACAGCATCGTCCGGACCGAACACGGCCACCAGGCCCCGCGGCCAGGACAGGTCGCGCTGGCGCTGGCCGACGCAGAACCGATGGACCTGGTCGGCGTCCAGGTCGACCCGCGGGTATTCAGCCAGGCCGGCCGCCAGCGGCAGCAGCAACGCATCCATGCCGGCCTCGTCACCGGCCTCGACCATCGCCCGCAGCTGCTCCAGCGTGACCATGGCAGGCTCGCGGAACGGCTCGACCCAGAGCCGGCGCAGCGCGCTGATGTGGGCGCCACAGCCCAGGCTTTCGCCGAGGTCGCGGGCCAGGCTGCGGATATAGGTGCCGGAACCACAGGTCACGCGCAGCCGCAGCCGTTCCGGCTGCTGCTCCAGCACCTCGATGGCGTGCACCTGCACCTCGCGTTCGGGCGCTTCGATGACGTCACCGCGGCGGGCCTTCACATACAGCGGTTCACCGCCCTGCTTCAGCGCCGAATAGATAGGGGCACGCTGGCGGATGCGGCCGGTCAGCGGCGCCAGCGCAGCCTGCAGGGCCTCGGCACTGATCGCCGGCACCGGGCGCTGCAGCAGCACCTGGCCTTCGGCATCGTCGGTATCGGTGGTCTGGCCGAGCACGATCTCGGCGTCGTAGGCCTTGGCCGAACCCAGCAGCAGGCCGGCGATCTTGGTCGCCTCGCCGAAACACAGCGGCAGCAGGCCGGTGGCCAGCGGGTCGAGGCTGCCGGTATGGCCCCCCTTCTCGGCGCGGAACAGGCGGCGCGCCACCTGCAGGGCAGCGTTGGAGCTCATGCCGGTCGACTTGTCGAGCAGCAGGATGCCATCCAGGCGGCGGAACTGAATTCGGGTCATGACAGGAGTGTGTAGAGCCGGGCCATGCTCGGCTGCCGCACCGCGGCCCGCAGGGGCTTCGCGTTGCCGGAATGGAAAGACGCCGGGCATCGGCCCGGCGCTAGCTTATTCTTCGTCGCTCTCGCGACGCTTCTCGGCGGCCAGCGTATCGGGCAGGTCGCGCAGGATGTTGTCGATGTGCTCACCACGGTCGACCGAGTCGTCGTAGTGGAAATGCAGCTCCGGCACGTGGCGCAGCTTCATCGCACGGGCCAGGTCCATGCGCAGGCGATAGCCCAGTTCCTTCAGGCCTGCCACGGCTTCAGCCGAACGTTCCGGCATCAGCGCGGTGACGAACACCTTGGCATGGGCCATGTCGCGGGTGATTTCCACGTCGGACACGCTCACCGAGGGCAACCCGTGCTCGCGCACGGCGTTGTGCACCAGGGTACCGAGTTCACGGCGCAGCTGGGCGGAGACACGGTCGGTTCGATGGAAAGTCTTGGGCACGCGGTCGGGCTCTTGATTTGAATGTGACCCGACCAGGGTCGGGCCCTACCAGGAGGAGCGGCCCGACCAAGGTCGGGCCCCACCAGGGGGCGGACCGACCCGTGAGGGCCGGCCCAGTACAGCATTACAGGGTGCGCGGCACTTCGATACGCTCGAAGCACTCGATCTGGTCACCCGGCTTGACGTCGTTGTAGGCCTTCACCGCGATACCGCATTCGGTACCGTTGCGGACTTCCTCGACGTTCTCCTTGAAGCGACGCAGCGATTCCAGCTCGCCCTCGAAGATCACCACGCTGTCGCGCAGCACGCGGATCGGCTTGTTGCGCTTGACCACGCCCTCGATGACCATCGAGCCGGCGACGGCGCCCAGCTTGGAGCTGCGGAAGACGTCGCGGACCTCGGCGATACCGATGATCTCTTCGCGGATCTCCACGCCCAGCAGACCGGAGGCCACCTGCTTCACCTGATCGATCACGTCATAGATGATCGAGAAGTAACGCAGGTCGACGCCGTTGGATTCGATGATGCGACGGGCCGAAGCGTCCGCACGCACGTTGAAGCCGATGACGGTGGCCTTCGAAGCGGCGGCCGAGTTGGCATCCGATTCGGTGATGCCACCCACGCCGGAGTGGATCACGTTGATGCGGATGTCTTCGTTGGACAGCGCGACCAGTGCCTGGCTCAGCGCCTGCACCGAACCCTGCACGTCGGCCTTGATGACCAGGTTGAGGACCTGCTGGCCCTCGCCCTTGCCCAGGGTCGCCATGATGTCTTCCATGC
This sequence comes from Stenotrophomonas sp. SMYL41, assembly GCF_036319965.1. NCBI lineage: Bacteria > Pseudomonadati > Pseudomonadota > Gammaproteobacteria > Lysobacterales > Lysobacteraceae > Stenotrophomonas > Stenotrophomonas sp. SMYL41. Next base: position 49,449 of record NZ_JAWIRX010000006.1, read on the forward strand.
GGCTGCCAGCGGTGGCGACCAGGCGCGATTCACGACGTTTGGTCTCGCGCTGCTGGGCAACGTCCTTGGCCAGGCGCTCGTCCTCGACCACCACGAAGTCGTCACCGGCTTCCGGCACGCCGGACAGGCCCAGGACCTGCACCGGGATGGACGGACCGGCGAACTCCGGCTGCTTGCCGGTCTCGTCGAACAGCGCACGCACGCGGCCGTACTGGATGCCGCACACCAGGTAATCGCCCTTCTTCAGGCGGCCCTGCTGCACCAGCACGGTAGCAACCGGGCCACGACCCTTGTCCAGCGACGATTCGATCACCACGCCCGAGGCGCGGCCTTCATCGACGGCCTTCAGTTCCAGCAGTTCGGCCTGGATCGAGATGGCGTCCAGCAGGTCGTCGATGCCCAGGCCGGTCTTGGCCGAGATCTCCACCATCTGGGTGTCACCACCGAAGTCTTCAGACACGACCTGTTCGGACAGCAGCTCGTTCTTGACCCGCATCGGGTCGGCGTCGGACTTGTCGATCTTGTTGATCGCCACGATCAGCGGCACACCCGCCGAACGGGCGTGCTGGATCGCTTCCTTGGTCTGCGGCATGACGCCGTCATCGGCGGCCACGACCAGCACCACGATGTCGGTCAGCTTGGCACCACGCGCACGCATCGAGGTGAAGGCAGCATGGCCTGGGGTATCCAGGAAGCTGATCACGCCCTTCGGCGTATCCACGTGGTAGGCACCGATGTGCTGGGTGATGCCGCCGGCTTCGCCGGTGGCGACCTTGGTGCGGCGGATGTAATCCAGCAGCGAGGTCTTGCCGTGGTCGACGTGACCCATGATGGTGACCACCGGCGGACGCTGGGTGGCTTCGCCCTGGTTTTCACCGGTCGAGGCCAGCAGCGCGTCTTCGGCGTCGTTGTCGTTGGCGCGGATCGCCTTGTGGCCAAGTTCCTCGGTCACCAGCGCGGCGGTGTCATGGTCGATGGACTGGGTGATGGTGGCCATCACGCCCATCTTGAACAGCGCCTTGACCACCTCGCCGCCCTTCAGCGCGAGCTTCTGCGCCAGGTCGGCCACGGTGATCGTGTCGCCGATCGCCACTTCACGCACCACCGGTGCCGTCGGACGCTCGAAGGCGTGCGGACCGGCGTTGCTACCACCACGCGACATGTCACGACGGCCGCCGGACTGGTTGCGGCCACCCGGGCGCCCACGGGAATTGCTGTTGTTGCTGTTGCCGCGACGCGCACGGTCGGCAGCCGACAGGTGCATCTGGCCGGCAAAGCGATCGCCGGGACCACGCTCATTGCGCGGCGCACTGCGGTTGTTGCGGTCGTCGTTGCGCGGCGGTGCCGGCTGTGCACCACGCGGCGCGGCCGGGGCGGCAGCCGGGGTACGCGGCGGGCGCGGCGCGGTTTCGTCAATGGGAGCGCGCCTGGGCTTGCTGGCAGCCAGCGCCTCGGCGGCCTTGGCGGCAGCCGCAGCTTCCTCGGCAGCCTTCTTCTCGGCCTCGGCGCGTTCCTTGGCGGCAATTTCCTCCTCACGGGCACGGACGATGGCTTCGTCGCGCAGACGATCCTTCTCGGCCAGGGCCTGCTGTTCGGCGAGGTTGCGGGCGCGCGACTCTTCCAGCTTGCGCAGGATGTCGGCGCGCTCTTCGTCCGGGGTCATGGCGCGAGCACCATCCTTGACGTAGGTACGCTTCTGGCGCACCTCGACATTCACGGTCGTCTTGCTGCGACCGGAATTGACCGTCACTTCCTGCTGCTTCCGGCGGTTGAGCGTGATCTTCTTTGCAGACTGATCGGACTCTTCCGGGGCCTGCTCGGGCTTGCCGTGCGAACGACGAAGGAAGCCCAGGAGCTTAACCTTCTCGGAGCTGGTCACGACCTGGTCGGGACCGCTGAACTTCATGCCGGCACCGGCCAGCTGTTCCAGCAGTTTTTCGACCGGCGTGTTGACCAGTTCGGCAAGCTTGCGGATGGTGGTTTGCTGCGACATTCGGATCCTATGATCTTGTGGGCGCCCCCCCGCATCTGGAGGTGGCGCGGATTCTACGCCCTGAGCGGCTCAGGGCCCTGTTCATTGCCGGCTCATTCGCCGCGTTCCAGTCGGGCGATCTCCTCGGCACGGGCAGCCAGGATCAGCGCAGCGGCGCGCGCCTGATCCAGCCCTTCGATGCCGAAGTCCATGACCTCGTCGGCGGCCAGGTCGGACAGGTCCTCGCTGGTACGCACGCCGTGGCCGGCCAGCGCATATGCGGTGGCTTCGTCCATGCCCTTCAGGGACAGCAGGTCCTGCGCCGGCTGGCCGTCTTCAAGGCCTTCCTCGACTGCCAGGGCCTCATTGAGCAGCGCATCGCGGGCACGAGCGCGCAACTCTTCGACGATGTCCTCGTCGAAACCTTCCACGGCCAGCAGTTCGCCGACCGGGACATAGGCGATTTCCTCGACGGTGCCGAAGCCTTCGCTGACCAGGATGCCGGCGATTTCCTCGTCCACTTCCAGCTTGTCCATGAACAGCTGGCGGGCCGAAGCCTGCTCGGCCTCCGACTTGGCGGTGACCTGGTCCTGGGTCATCACGTTGAGCTGCCAGCCGGTCAGGCGGCTGGCCAGGCGCACGTTCTGGCCGCCCTTGCCGATCGCCTGGGCCAGGCGGTCTTCAGCAACAGCCAGGTCCATCGAGTGCTTGTCTTCATCGACGATGATCGACTGCACTTCGGCCGGCGCCATCGCGTTGATGACGAAGTTGGCCGGGTTGTCGTTCCACAGCACGATGTCCACGCGCTCGCCATTGAGCTCGTTGGACACGGCCTGCACGCGCGAACCGCGCATGCCGATGCAGGCACCGATCGGATCGGTACGCTGGTCGTGCGCCAGCACTGCGATCTTGGCGCGGTCGCCCGGATCGCGGGCACAGGCCTTGATTTCCACCAGGCCCTGGCCGACTTCCGGCACTTCCAGCTTGAACAGCTCGATCATGAATTCCGGGGCGGCGCGGCTGATGAACAGCTGCGGGCCACGCGGCTCCGAGCGCACTTCGGCCAGGTAGCCACGCACGCGGTCACCGGCGCGCAGCACGTCACGCGGAATGCCCTTGTCCTTCGGAATGAAGCCTTCGGCGTTGCCACCGAGGTCGACATAGATGTTGCCGCGCTCGGCGCGCTTGACCACGCCGGTGATCAGCTCACCCACGCGATCCTTCCACGCATCCACGACCTGCTGGCGCTCGGCTTCGCGCACGCGCTGGACGATGACCTGCTTGGCGGCCTGGGCAGCAATGCGGCCGAAGTCCGGGTTCTCGATCTGCTCTTCGATGTAGTCGCCGACGTCCACGCCTTCGGCTTCATCGACGGCGTCCATCAGGCGGATCTGGCGGTCCGGCGATTCCATGACAACGTCATCGGCCACCACTTCCCAGCGGCGGAAGGTTTCGTAGCTGCCATCCTTATGGTCGATGACCACGCGGGTCAGCACTTCCTCGTCGGGATAGCGCTTCTTCGCTGCCGAGGCCAGGGCGGCCTCGATGGCATCGAAGATCACTTCACGCGGCACGCCCTTCTCGTTGGCGACCGCGTCGACTACCAGCAACAGTTCCTTGCTCATTGGCTCACTCCGCGCGCGGCTTCTTTGCCGCCGGCTCGTTGGAAGAAGAATTCGTGTTCGGCTTCGGACGCTTCGGTGCCGGACCGGTCGGCTTGCTCGGGGCCAGCCCCAGCGCCACCCAGTCGGGCATGATCCGTGCCTTGTCGATGTTGTCGGCCGACACGACCACTTCGGTCTTGTCGACGATGAAGGTGATGGTGCCCGCAACCTCGTCGGTCGCCTCGATACGGCCCTGCAGGCGACGACGATTGTCCTGCGGCAGCTTCAGCGTGACCTTGGCCGACTCACCCTGGTGGCGAGCGAACTGCTCCAGGTTGAACAGCGGCCGGTCCACGCCCGGCGAGGACACTTCCAGCGTGTAATTGCCGCTGATCGGGTCTTCGACGTCCAGCTGCGCCGACACTTCGCGGCTGACCCGCTCGCAGTCGTCGACATTGATGATGCGCTCGGGCTGTTCAGCCAGCGGCACGTCGATGTAAAGGCGCAGGGTCGCACCGCCGGGGGCCGGCAGATACTCAACGCCCAGCAGCTCCAGGCCCAGCGACACAACGGTCGGGGCGAGCAGATTCGCGATGTCGGTTGCCTTGTCGCTCACAGCCTGCCTTGATCTCTTGGTTGGGTGCCGGCCTTGGCCGGCGTGAAAACATGACGCCCCGGAAACGACAAAGGGCCCGCTGGGCCCCTTTTCCGGAAAGACTCCGGTGACTGGATTCCGGTTGCAACCTGCATTGCCTGCCGGTTGCGGCCCTCCTTCCGGGTCTGGACTCCCGCCGGGAGGCCACCTTCAGGGGTATTGCTAGGCCGCTGATGATAGCGACTGCACCGCGCTGGTGCAAGGTGCGGGCCCGGGGTCAGATCCCTTTTCCACGGGAAAAGGGATCTGACCCCGATCACGCAGAAACGACGCAGGCCCCAAAGAAAAACGCCCTCGAAGCAGAACTTCGAAGGCGATCTCTTTACTTGGTAGCGGGGGCAGGATTTGAACCTGCGACCTTCGGGTTATGAGCCCGACGAGCTGCCAGACTGCTCCACCCCGCATCAGAAGCGGAATTATGAGCGATTGCTTCAGAACATGCAAGCCTTCCCTCATTCATCAAACCAGTTGGCGCCGATCTGACGTTGGTAGCGGGGGCAGGATTTGAACCTGCGACCTTCGGGTTATGAGCCCGACGAGCTGCCAGACTGCTCCACCCCGCACCGGAAGTGTTTGAACTGCTGCCCTGCTCTTTCGAGGAGGGCTACCGCAACGATGTTCTGGCTGAACCGCTGCAGTGACAACTCAGGCTGCGCATATTACACGAATCGCGCAGCTTTGTGTCAACTTTTATGCAAGATGCGCAAATGCCTGCTGGCACCAGACCATGATCGGGTTCCAGGCCAGGCCCAGCGCCAGCAGTGCCAGCGCGTTCACGCCCAGCACCAGGCCCAGCACGCGGTCGTTGCCGCGCGGCATGGCTTCGCCCACCGGCTCATCGAAGTACATGACCTTGATGACGCGCAGGTAGTAGAAGCAACCCACCACGGCGCACAGCACGCCGAGGATGGCCAGCCACAGCAGGCCACCGTTGACGGCCGCGCCCAGCACCGCCAGCTTGGTCCAGAAGCCCAGGAACGGCGGGATGCCGGCCAACGACGCCATGATGCACAGCACCAGGCCGGCCATCCACGGGTTGCGGGCATTCAGGCCCTTGAAGTCTTCGATGTTCTCGGCTTCGAAGCCGGCACGCGACAGCGCGATGATCGCGCCGAAGGCGGCGGTGGACATGATGGCGTAGGCCAGTGCGTAGAACAGTGCGGCGGCATAGCCCTGCGAACCGCCGCCGGCGATGCCCATCAGCAGGAAGCCGATGTGCGAGACGGTGGAGAACGCGAGCATGCGCTTGAGGTTGCTCTGCGCGATGGCCATCAGGTTGCCGATGACCAGCGAGACCGCGGCCAGGCCGGCGATCAGCAGCTGCAGTTCGGTCGACAGCGGGCCAACGCCCATTTCCAGCAGGCGGTAGGCCATGCCGAAGGCGGCCAGCTTCGGTGCCGAGCTGATGAACAGTGCGATCGGTGCCGGGGCACCCTGGTACACGTCCGGCAGCCACATGTGGAACGGCGCGGCACCCAGCTTGAAGGCGACACCGGCGATCATGAACACCGCACCGGTGATCAGCAGTACGCGCTCTTCCGAGTGCGGAATGGCCTCGCGGATGACGTCCAGGTGCAGGCTGCCGGTAGCGCCGTAGATCAGCGACATGCCGTACAGCAGCAGGCCCGAGGCCAGCGAACCCAGCACGATGTACTTCATCGCCGCTTCCGAGGCCAGGCCGTTTTCGCGGTTACTGGCGACCAGGGCGTAGGAGCACAGCGCCAGCAGCTCCAGGCCCAGGTAAACCATCAGCAGGCTGCCGGCCGAGACCAGGATCATCATGCCGGCGGTGCCGAACAGGATCAGCACCGGGATCTCGCCCTGGAACAGGTTGCGGTCACGCAGGTAGCGCCAGCCGTAGACCAGGGTCAGGCCGCTGAGCAGCACGATCCCGGTCTTCATCACGTCCGCGGCGGTATCGCGCACGAACATGCCATGGAAGACCTCCCCCTGCCCGCCCACGCCGGTGGCCAGCATGAACAGCACCACGGCCAGCGCAGCGAGCGAGAACAGGTGGGTGACGATCTTGTTCCGGTTGCTGACGAACAGGTCAAGGATCATCAGGGCGAAGGCGCTGCCGATCAGCACCAGCTCGGGAGCGAGCGGTGGCAGGTCGGCGGCGGTCAATGGCAGCAGCGGCGAGGTGGTCATCATCAAATCCTGGAATTACAGCAGCTTGCTGGATGCGATCTGCATCGCCAGCTTCGCGATCGAGGGCTCCATCAGGTCGGTCAGCGGCTTGGGATAGATGCCCAGGGCCAGCACGCCGATGGCGAACACGCCCAGCACCAGCCATTCGCGACCGTTGATGTCCTTCAGTTCGGCAACATGGCTGTTGGCCACTTCACCAAAGAAGATGCGCTTGTACAGCCACAGGGTGTAGGCCGCGCCGATGATCAGGGTGGTGGCCGCGCCCAGCGCGATCCACGGATTACGCTGGAAGGCCGACAGGATGACCATGAACTCGCCGACGAAACCGCTGGTACCCGGCAGGCCCGCATTGGCCATGAAGAACAGCATGGCGAAGGTGGCGAACCACGGCATCACGTTGACCACGCCGCCGTAATCGGCGATGCGGCGGCTGTGCATGCGGTCGTACAGCACGCCGACGCAGGAGAACATGGCGCCGGACACGAAGCCGTGCGAGATCATCTGCACCATGGCACCCTGCAGGCCCAGGCGGGCGGCATCGGCGTTGCCGGCTTCACGCACCAGCCACAGGGCGATGAAGGTACCCAGGGTGACGAAACCCATGTGCGCGATCGACGAATAGGCGATCAGCTTCTTCATGTCGTCCTGCACCAGGGCAACCAGGCCGACGTAGATCACCGCGATCAGCGACAGCGCGATCACCAGCCAGGCCCATTCCTGCGATGCGTCCGGGACGATCGGCAGGTTGAAGCGCAGGAAGCCGTAGCCGCCGATCTTCAGCGCGATGGCGGCCAGGATCACCGAACCGGCGGTCGGCGCTTCCACGTGGGCGTCCGGCAGCCAGGTGTGGACCGGGAACATCGGCACCTTGACCGCGAAGGCGATCAGGAAGGCGAAGAAGATCCAGGTCTGTTCCTTGGCCGACAGCGGCAGCGCGTACAGGTCGGCCAGCTGGAAGCTGCCGCCCTTCATGTACAGGTAGATCAGCGCCACCAGCATCAGCACCGAGCCGAGGAAGGTGTACAGGAAGAACTTCAGCGCAGCGTAGATGCGGCGCGGGCCGCCCCAGACACCGATGATCAGGAACATCGGGATCAGCATCGCTTCGAAGAACACGTAGAACAGCATCGCGTCCGTCGCGGCGAAGATGCCGACGGTGACGCCTTCCAGGATCAGGAAGGCGGCCACGTACTGGTTCACGCGCTTGTCGATGGCACTCCAGGCACCGATCAGGGCAAGCACGCTGACCAGCGTGGTCAGCAGGATCAGCGCCACGGCAATGCCGTCCACGCCCAGGTTGTAGCCGATCTTGTACGCCGGGATCCAGGCATGGGTCTCGACGAACTGCAGACCGTCGATGCCCGCGTTGTAGCCGCTCAGCAGCGAGAGGCACGCCACGAAGGTCAGCACCGCTACGCCCAGCGACGCCCAGCGGGCGGTCTGCGCATCACGGATCGCAAGGATCAGGGCACCACCGATGATCGGCAGCCAGATGAGGACACTGAGTAGAGGCCAGTTCGACACGTCTTCTTATTCCGTACAGGTCATCAACGCAGGTAATGCATCAGCACGCCCAGCAGGGCAATCAGGCCGATGATCATCGCGAAGGCGTAGTGATAGAGGAAACCGGATTGGGTACGACGCAGCACGCCGGCTGCGACGTCCACAACACGTGCCGAGAGATTGACCACGCCGTCGACGATGTTGCTGTCGATCCAGCGCGAGACCTTGCCCAGCTTGACGCTGCCACCGGCAAAGCCATCGATCCACAGCTTGTCGAAGCCGTACTTGTTTTCCAGCACCGACACCAGCGGGGCGAAGGTCTTGCGCGCCTTGCCCGACAGGTCCGGCTTCCACAGGTAGAACAGTGCAGCCAGCAGGAAGCCCGCAACGGTCAGGAAGAACGCAGGCGCCATCATGCCGTGCAGCGCGAACGCGACCGGGCCGTGGAACTCTTCGCCCAGGAAGCCGATGGTGTTCTTGGCCGGATCATAGAAATCGACGATGCCGGTGAAGAACGTATGCGCCTGGCCCTTGATGGCGTCGTGCGCGTGGTGGCCGGCCCAGTCGGTGCCGTACAGCATCGGACCGATGCTGAAGAAACCGATGGCGATCGACGGGATGGCCAGCAGGATCAGCGGCAGGGTCACCACCCACGGGGTTTCGTGCGGCTCATGCGGACCGTGGCCATGGCCGTGGTCGTCGTGGGCATCGCCGTGGTGGGCGTCGGCGGCGTGGTGATCGTCATGACCGTGGCCATGGGCATGATCATCATGCGCGTCGCGGAAGCGTTCCTTGCCATGGAAGGTCAGGAACAGCAGGCGGAAGCTGTAGAAGCTGGTAACGATCACGCCACCCAGCACCGCCCAGTAGCCGTAGGTGGCCACCCAGTTGTTGGACAGGTGCGCGTGCAGCTCGGCCGCCTCGATGATGGTGTCCTTCGAGTAGAAGCCGGAGAAGAACGGCGTACCGACCAGCGCCAGGGTACCGATCCACATGGTGATGAAGGTGATCGGCATGTACTTGCGCAGGCCGCCCATCTTGCGCATGTCCTGCTCGTGGTGCATCGCGATGATGACCGAGCCGGCGCCCAGGAACAGCAGCGCCTTGAAGAAGGCGTGGGTCATCAGGTGGAACACGGCGGCCGAATAGGCCGACACGCCCAGGGCGACGGTCATGTAGCCCAGCTGCGACAGCGTGGAGTACGCAACGACGCGCTTGATGTCGTTCTGCACGATGCCGATCAGGCCGGTGAAGAACGCGGTGGTGGCACCGATGAACAGCACGAAGTTCAGCGCAGTCTGCGACAGCTCGAACAGCGGCGACATGCGGGTAACCATGAAGATACCGGCGGTCACCATCGTCGCGGCATGGATCAGTGCCGAGATCGGGGTCGGGCCTTCCATCGAGTCCGGCAGCCACACGTGCAGCGGAACCTGGGCCGACTTGCCCATGGCACCGATGAACAGGCAGATGCAGATGACGGTGGCGATCGACCAGATCACCGGCTCGTTCAGCAGCTGCATGCCCAGGATCGTGCCGTCCCAGATCTGCAGCTGGGCGCGCGGATCAGCCAGCAGGCCGGCCTGCGAGAACACCTGCGCGTAGTCCAGGGTGCCGAACACCCACAGCACGCCGGCGATGCCCAGCAGGAAGCCGAAGTCACCGACGCGGTTGACCAGGAACGCCTTCATGTTGGCGAAGATCGCGGTCGGGCGCTTGAACCAGAAGCCGATCAGCAGGTACGACACCAGGCCCACCGCTTCCCAGCCGAAGAACAGCTGCAGGAAGTTGTTGCTCATCACCAGGGTGAGCATCGAGAAGGTGAACAGCGAGATGTAGCTGAAGAACCGCTGGTAGCCCGGATCGTCCTGCATGTAGCCGATCGTGTAGATGTGGACCAGCAGCGACACGAAGGTCACCACCACCATCATCATCGCGGTCAGCTTGTCGACCATGAAGCCGACGTGGGCCGAATACTGGCCAACCTCGAAGAACGTGTAGATGTTCTGGTTGAACGGCTGCGCGCCGCCCCACATCAGCTGGTAGAACGTGTACATCGACAGGCCGCAGGCAACCGCGACGCCGAGGATGGTGAGGGTCTGCGCGCCGAAGCGCTTGACCTGGCGACCGAACAGGCCGGCGATGATGCTGCCGAACAGCGGTGCAAGCACCACTGCGATCAACAGACTCTTGGAGAGAGTGATTTCCATCTGTGGATCAGCCCTTCAACGAATCGACTTCGCCGACATTGATCGTGCGGCGGGTACGGAACAGGGTCACCAGGATCGCCAGGCCGATGGCGGCTTCCGCGGCGGCGACGGTCAGGATGAAGAACACGAACAGCTGGCCGGACGGATCGCCCAGCTGACGCGAGAAGCCGACGAAATTGATGTTCACCGACAGCAGCATCAGCTCGATCGACATAAGCAGGACGATGACGTTCTTCCGGTTGAGGAAGATGCCGGCCAGGCTGATGGCGAACAGCACCGCGCCAAGCGCAAGCATGTGGCCAAGGGTAATCACGGCTGGGTCTCCTCGCCGGCGGCCGGCTTGCTGTTGCTGTGCACGACCGGTGCTTCGGCGCCCATCTTCACCATGCGCAGGCGCTGGCCCGCCTTGACCATGGTCTGCTGGCCCGGGTTCTGGCTCTTCACGCCGGTACGGCGACGCAGGGTCAGCATCACGGCGGCAACCACGGCCACGGTCAGGATGACGGCGGCGAACTCGAACGGCAGCAGGTACTCGGTGAACAGCGTGCGCGCCAGCCAGGTGACGTTGGAGCTGTCGGCGGCGACCGCAGCGGCGTTGTCGGCCGGGAACGGCGTGACCGAGCGGGCCTTGACGCCGATCAGGATCAGCATCTGCACCAGCATCGCCACCGCGACGATGAGGCCGACCGGCAGGTAGCGCACCCAACCCTCACGCAGCTTGCTGGGGTCAATGTCCAGCATCATCACCACGAACAGGAACAGCACCATCACCGCGCCGACGTAGACCAGCACCAGGGCCACGCCGAGGAACTCGGCGCCCACCAGCAGCCACACGCAGGCGATGGAGAAGAAGGTCAGCACCAGGCAGAGCACGGCGTGAACCGGGTTGCGCACGCTGATCACCGCACCGGCCGAAACCGTTGCCGCGATGGCGAACACCCAGAAAGCGATATTTACCCAATCCATCTCTCGACCTCAGCGGTAAGCGGCATCGGCGGCGCGACGCTCGGCGATCTCGTTTTCGAGACGGTCGCCCAGGGCCAGCAGCTGCGGCTTGGTAACGATGTTTTCGCCACGATTCTCGAAGTGGTACTCGAGGATGTGGGTTTCGACGATCGAGTCCACCGGGCAGCTTTCTTCGCAGAAGCCGCAGAAGATGCACTTGAACAGGTCGATGTCGTAGCGCGTGGTACGGCGGGTGCCGTCTTCGCGCTTGGCCGAGTCGATGGTGATGGCCAGCGCCGGGCACACCGCCTCGCACAGCTTGCAGGCGATGCAGCGCTCTTCACCGTTGGGGTAACGGCGCAGGGCGTGCAGGCCACGGAAGCGCGGCGACTGCGGGAACTTCTCCATCGGGTACATCATCGTGTACTTCGGCTTGAAGCTGTACTTCAGCGTCAGCCAGAGACCGGCCAGCAGTTCGAGCAGCAGCAGGCTCTTGAAGTAATGGGTAATCCTGTTCATCACTTTAGACGCCCTTTTGAATCACGCCGAAGAACACCATGACGGCGGTAACCGCGATCCACAGAATGGCCAGCGGGATGAAAACCTTCCAGCCCAGGCGCATGATCTGGTCATAGCGGAAGCGCGGGAAGCTGGCACGGAACCAGATGTAGGCACTGGCGAAGAAGAACACCTTGACGAACAGCCACGGCGCACCACCCTTCCAGATCCAGTCGACCAGCGGCGAGACGTCGCCGAAGTTGACCCAGCCCTGGACCGGGCTCAGCCAGCCACCGAGGAAGAAGATCGAGATCAGGAAGCTGATCAGGATCATGTTCGCGTATTCGGCCAGGAAGAACAGGGCGAACGCACCGCCCGAGTATTCGACCATGTGGCCGGCGACGATTTCCGATTCGCCTTCCACCACGTCGAACGGCGCGCGGTTGGTTTCAGCCACGCCCGACACCCAGTAGATGACGAACAGCGGGAACAGCGGCAGCAGGAACCAGTCGAAGAAGCCGGAGCTGCCGGCCTGCGCCATCACGATGTTGCTCAGGTTCAGGCTGCCCGACGCGATCATCACGCCGACCAGGGCGAAGCCCATGGCGATTTCGTAGCTGATCATCTGCGCCGAGGCGCGCATCGCACCCAGGAACGCATACTTCGAGTTGGACGCCCAACCGGCCAGGATGATGCCGTAGATGCCCAGCGAGGTCATCGCCAGCAGGTACAGCAGGCCGGCGTTGGCGTTGGACAGCACGATCTGCGAATCGAAGGGCACCACCGACCAGGCCGCGAAGGCCGGGGCCAGGGTGATCAGCGGGGCCAGCAGGTAGATCGCCTTGTTGGCGCTGCTCGGCTGGACCACTTCCTTGAACAGCAGCTTGAAGACGTCGGCGAAGGCCTGGAAGATGCCCATGCCCACGTACATCGGGCCGTGGCGGACGTGCATCCAGCCGATCAGCTTGCGCTCCCAGACCACGTAGAAGGCCACCGAGATGATCACCGGAACGGTGATCACCAGGATCTTCAGGATGATCCAGATCAGCGCGCCGATGTCACCGAGGCCAAGCAGCCACTGGTGCAGCGGGTCGACCGCGTTCAACAGCAATTCGTTCATGCAGCCACCACCGTTACGCGAGCGGCACCCAGCGGCGCGGTCGCGCCGTGGCCCGATTCAATCCAGACCGAACCCGCAGCGACGCGGGCATCGACCACCACCGGCAGGGTGGCCTTGCCGGCATCGGTGCCGACCTTGGCCATCTGCCCTTCCTGCAGCTGCAGGCGAGCGGCATCTTCAGCGTTCAGCACGATGCACGGGGCGTTGTTGAGCGGATGCGACTGCAGCGCCGGGGCGCGGCGGACCACCGCATCGGTGCGGTAGATCGCGGCGGTCGAAGCCACTTCCAGGCCTTCGCCGGCAACCACCGGCTGCGCCGAAGCGGCAACGGTGACCGACACCGACGCCAGGCTGGCGCGCAGGCCGGCCAGGTCGGTGAAGTCGAAACCGGCCACGGCCAGCTCGCCGCCCAGAGCACGCAGCACGCGCCAGCCTTCACGGGCCTCGCCCGGCAGCTTGCCACCGGCACGCGCCGACTGCTCGCGGCCATCGAGGTTGGTCAGGGTGGCGTCGATTTCCGGCAGTGCACCGATCGGCAGGATCACGTCGGCGACGTCGCGGGTCGAGGTGCAGGCGAACTGGCTGAACGCCACCACCTGGGCACCGGCCAGCGCCTTGCGCGCGGCGGGTGCATCGGCGAAGTCCAGGCCCGGCTCCAGGCCGTACACCACGTAGGCCTGGCGCGGCTGCGCCAGCATCGCGGCGACGTCCTTGCCGGCCGGCAGCACACCGGCGCGGGTCAGGCCAACGGCGTTGGCGCCCTGCGGGATGCGGCACAGCTTGGCACCGGTGGCGGCGGCGAAGTCACGCGCGGCGGCGCGGATCGCGGCAGCCTGCGGGTGGTTTTCGGCGATGCCACCAACGATCAGCACGGTGTTGTTGCCGCCCTGCACCGCCGAACGCAGCTCGGCGTTGGCCAGTGCGTCGACGAACTTCGACGGCGCAACGATCTGCTTGCCGGCAATGCTGAAGGCGAAGTCGAAGTCCACCGGGTTGACGACGTGGATCTTCGCGCCGTTGGTGGTCTGCGCCTTGCGCAGGCGGGCGTGCAGCAGCGGCAGTTCGTGGCGGATGTTGCTGCCCAGAACGACGATGCGGTCGGCGCCTTCGATCTCGGCCACCGGCAGGCCGAATACTTCGGCGGTTGCAGCGTCGGAGAAATCGCGGTTGTTGATGCGGTGGTCGATGTTGCTCGAGCCCAGTCCCTTGGCCAGGCGGGCCAGCAGCGCGCCCTCCTCGTTCGAGGTCGACGGGTGCACCAGCACGCCCAGGTTGTCGCCCTGGTTGGCCTTGAGGATCTCGGCGGCCGCGGCCAGGCCTTCGGCCCAGCTCACTTCCTTCCACTCGCCATTGACCTTGCGCAGCGGCTTGACCGCACGGTCTTCGCTGTACAGGCCCTGGTGCGAGTAGCGGTCACGGTCGGACAGCCAGCACTCGTTCACCGCTTCGTTGTCGCGCGGCACGGTGCGCAGCACTTCGCCGCGACGCACGTGCAGGAACAGGTTCGAACCCATCGCGTCGTGGTAGCCCAGCGACTCGCGCGCGGTCAGCTCCCACGGGCGGGCGCGGAACTGGAACACCTTGTTGGTCAGCGCGCCAACCGGGCAGACGTCGACGACGTTGCCGGACAGCTCGGTGGTCAGCGGCTTGCCGTCGAAGGTACCGATCTGCAGGTTCTCACCGCGGTACATGCCACCCAGCTCGTAGGTACCGGCAACGTCGGCGGTGAAGCGGACGCAGCGGGTGCACTGGATGCAGCGGGTCATTTCGGTGGCAACCAGCGGGCCCATGTCCTCGTCCGGCACCACGCGCTTGCGCTCGTTGAAGCGGCTGACCGAACGGCCATAGCCCAGCGACACGTCCTGCAGTTCGCACTCGCCGCCCTGGTCGCAGATCGGGCAGTCCAGCGGATGGTTGATGAGCAGGAACTCCATCACCGAGCGCTGGAACTTCAGCGCCTTCTCACTGCGGGTGGCGACCTTCATGCCGTCCATCACCGGGGTGGCGCAGGCCGGCGCCGGCTTCGGCGACTTCTCCACGTCCACCAGGCACATGCGGCAGTTGGCGGCGATCGGCAGCTTCTCGTGGTAGCAGAAGCGCGGAATCGAAATGCCGGCCTTGTCGGCCGCCTGGATGATCATCGAACCCTTGGGCACGACCAGCGACTTGCCATCGATTTCGATGGTCACGTGATCCGGTGGCACGTTCGGGTTTACGGGTTGCGCGCTCATGCGGCGGCTGCCTCCACCTTCTTGCCGTCAACCATCGAATGACCGTTGACGATGTAATACTCGAATTCGTCCCAGAACTGGCGCAGGAAGCCCTGGATGGGCCATGCAGCCGCTTCACCGAACGCACAGATGGTGTGGCCTTCGATCTGGCCGGCCACCGCCTTCAGCTGGTGCAGGTCTTCCATCGTGGCCTTGCCGGCGACGATGCGCTCCAGCACGCGGTGCATCCAGCCGGTGCCTTCACGGCACGGGGTGCACTGGCCGCACGATTCTTTGTGGAAGAACTGGCTGATGCGGCAGGCGAACTTGACGCAGCAGACGCTGTCGTCGAGCACCACGATCGCACCCGAACCCAGGCCGGAGCCCAGCGCACGGATGGTGTCGTAGTCCATCGGCAGATCCTTCAGCTCGGCCGCGGTCAGCACCGGCATCGACACGCCGCCCGGGATCGCACCCTTCAGCGTGCGGCCCGGACGCAGGCCACCGGCCATTTCCAGCAGGTCGTGGAATTTGGTGCCGAGCGGCACTTCGAAGTTGCCGCCGTTCTGCACGCAGCCGGACACCGAGAAGCACTTCGGGCCGCCGTTGGCGGTCAGGCTCAGGCCCTTGAACCACTCCGGACCGTTGCGGATGATCGCCGGCACCGAACCGTAGGTTTCGGTGTTGTTGATCGTCGACGGCTTGCCATAGAGGCCAAAGTTGGCCGGGAACGGCGGCTTGTAGCGCGGCTGGCCCTTCTTGCCTTCCAGCGATTCCATCAGCGCGGTTTCTTCGCCGCAGATGTACGCGCCGGCGCCCAGCGCACCGTAAATGTCGATGTCCACGCCCGAGCCCATCACGTTCTTGCCCAGCCAGCCATTTGCATAGGCGTCGGCCAGGGCCTGCTCGAAGTGCTCGAACGGCTCGTGGTGGAACTCACCGCGCAGGTAGTTGTACCCCACGGTCGAACCGGTGGCGTAGCAGGCGATTGCCATGCCTTCCACCACCGAATGCGGGTTGTAGCGCAGGATGTCGCGATCCTTGCAGGTGCCCGGCTCGGATTCGTCCGAGTTGCAGAGGATGTACTTCTGCATGTTGCCCTTGGGCATGAAGGACCACTTCAGGCCGGTCGGGAAGCCTGCGCCACCGCGGCCACGCAGGCCCGAGGCCTTGACCATCTCGATGACCTGCTCCGGCGGGATCTTCTCTTCGAGGATCTTGCGCAGGGCGGCGTAGCCACCGGTCTTCAGGTAGCTTTCGTACGACCACGGGGTGTCGTAATGCAGGGTGGTGTAGACCACCTGGTGCGGCAGCGGCGCGGGGCCGACCGGACCCTTGGATTCGTGGTGATGTGCCATGCCCTTACTCCAGCCCGTCCAGCAGCTCGTCGACCTTTTCCAGGGTCAGACGCTCATGGTAGTGACCGTTGATGACCATCATCGGCGCGCCGCCGCAGCCGGCCAGGCACTCTTCCTCGCGCTTGAGGTAGACGCGGCCGTCCGGGGTCGATTCACCGTGCTTGATGCCCAGCTTCTTCTCGCAATGGCGGACGATGTCCTCGGCGCCATTGAGCCAGCAGCTGATGTTGGTGCAGATGGCCACGTTGTTGCGGCCCACCTTCTCGGTCTCGAACATCGAGTAGAAGCTGGCGACCTCGTATGCCCACACCGGCGGCAGGTCGAGGTACTTGGCCACGGCGGCGATCAGCTCGTCGGTCAGCCAGCCCTCGTTCTGCTCCTGGGCCGCGTGCAGGCCCTGCAGCACGGCAGAGCGCTTGCGGTCCGGCGGGAACTTGGACAGCCAGTGATCGATGTGAGCGCGGGTCTTGTCGCTCAGCACCACCATCGGGTCGACGTCGCGCGCCGCCTCGAAATTACCTGTCGCCTTCATCGGCCGACCTCAGCGAAATGCATAACGTGAAATTGCAGAAACTGCGGCGCCGGCTTGCGCCGGCTGCCTGCAGCGGGCGTTGGCGTGGCGGACGGCATTACCGGTCAACCTCGCCGAACACCAGGTCGTAGGTACCGATCATCGCCACCACGTCGGCCAGCATGTGGCCGCGCACGATCGAATCGATCGAGGACAGGTGGGCGAAGCCCGGTGCGCGCAGGTGCACGCGGAAGGGCTTGTTGGCGCCATCGGAGACCAGGTAGCAGCCGAACTCGCCCTTGGGCGCTTCCACTGCCGCGTAGGTTTCACCGGCCGGCACGCAGTAGCCTTCGCTGAACAGCTTGAAGTGGTGGATCAGCGCTTCCATGTCGTCCTTCATGTCCTCGCGCTTGGGCGGAGCGACCTTGAAGTTCTTGACCATGACCGGGCCGGGGTTGGCCTTCAGCCACGCCACGCACTGCTTGATGATGCGGTTGGACTCGCGCATTTCGGCGACGCGGACCAGGTAGCGGTCGTAGCAGTCGCCTTCCTTGCCCAGCGGGATGTCGAAATCGACGGCATCGTACTTGGCGTACGGACGCTTCTTGCGCAGGTCCCAGGCAACGCCCGAGCCGCGCAGCATCACGCCGGTCATGCCCCACTGGTGGGCCAGTTCCGGACTCACCACACCGATGCCGACGGTACGCTGCTTCCAGATACGGTTGTCGGTCAGCAGGGTTTCGTATTCGTCGATGCGCTTGGGGAACTCGACGGTGAAGTTCTCCAGGAAGTCCAGCAGCGAGCCTTCGCGCGCAGCATTGAGCTGCTTCAACGCCTTGCCCTTGTGCCAGCGCGACTCCTTGTACTTCGGCATGTGGTCCGGCAGGTCGCGGTAGACACCGCCCGGACGGTAGTACGCCGCGTGCATGCGCGCGCCGGAGACCGCTTCATAGCAGTCCATCAGCTCTTCGCGCTCGCGGAAGGCATACAGCATCACCGCCATCGCACCCAGGTCGAGCGCGTTGGAGCCCAGCCACATCAGGTGGTTGAGGATGCGGGTGATTTCGTCGTACATGGTGCGGATGTACTGCGCACGCTCCGGCGCCTCGATGCCCATCAGGGTCTCGATCGCGCGCACGTAGGCGTGCTCGTTGCACATCATCGACACGTAATCCAGGCGATCCATGTAGCCGATCGACTGGTTGAACGGCTTGGACTCGGCCAGCTTTTCGGTACCACGGTGCAGCAGACCCACGTGCGGGTCGGCGCGCATGATGGTTTCGCCGTCCATTTCCAGGATCAGGCGCAGCACACCGTGAGCGGCCGGATGCTGCGGGCCGAAGTTCATGGTGTAGTTGCGGATTTCCTGCCGGCTTTCAGCGGCGTTGCTGGCGAACGCTTCGCCGGCCTGGTGTACGTGGCTCACTTCACTGCCTCCTGCGCGCGCTCACCTTCTGCGGTCTGCAGACGGGCGTCGTCGCGGATCACGCGCGGCACGCCGACACGCGGCTCCACCGAGGTGACCGGTTCATAGATCACGCGCTTCTTTTCTTCGTCGTAGCGGACTTCGACATTGCCGATCAGCGGGAAGTCCTTGCGGAACGGATGACCGACGAAACCGTAGTCGGTCAGGATCCGGCGCAGGTCCGGGTGGCCTTCGAAGATCACGCCGTACAGGTCGAACGCTTCGCGCTCGAACCAGTTCAGGCCCGGCCAGATGCCGGTCAGCGAGGACACCACCGGCAGCGCTTCGTCAGGGGCGAAGCAGCGCAGGTGCATCATCAGGTTGTGCTGGTACGAGCGCAGCTGGGCGACCACGGCGAAACGCTGGGTCGGCATGTGCTGCGGGCGGGCACCATCGGCGCCGTTCTCCTCGGTGGGGAACTCACCCCACGCGAAGCGGCCCTGGGCCTTGCCTTCGACGCCACGGCTGAAGCCCTGCGAGGACACATCGGCGGTATCCCATTCGTCGGAGCCATAACCAAGGTAGTCGACGCCGCAGAGATCCACGGCCTGCTCGAAACCAAACTCGTCACGCAGCGCCAGGGCGGTGGCGTGCCACTCGGCGGCAGGCACTTCCAGCGTCACTTCGCCGCGGGGTTCGACCACGATGACCTTCGCACCAGCGAAACGTACGGAGAGTCGGTCGATGAAGGATGCTTGCTCTGCCATGGGGGCTTGGCGCGCTCTTGTCAGGTGAAGGGGTCAGCGGGCGATGGTCTGTGTACGCCAG
Source organism: Stenotrophomonas sp. SMYL41 (assembly GCF_036319965.1). Lineage (NCBI taxonomy): Bacteria > Pseudomonadati > Pseudomonadota > Gammaproteobacteria > Lysobacterales > Lysobacteraceae > Stenotrophomonas > Stenotrophomonas sp. SMYL41. The sequence goes on from NZ_JAWIRX010000006.1 coordinate 68,419, forward strand.
ATCTTCTTCTGCAGCTGCAGGATCCCGTACACCAGCGCCTCGGCGGTCGGCGGGCAGCCCGGGACGTAGACGTCCACCGGCACCACGCGATCACAGCCGCGCACCACAGAATAGGAATAGTGGTAATAGCCGCCGCCGTTGGCGCAGCTACCCATCGAGATGACCCACTTCGGGTCCGGCATCTGGTCGTAGACCTTGCGCAGCGCCGGGGCCATCTTGTTGACCAGGGTGCCGGCGACGATCATCACGTCGGACTGACGCGGCGACGGGCGGAACACCACACCGTAGCGGTCAAGGTCCAGGCGCGCGGCGCCGGCGTGCATCATCTCGACCGCGCAGCAGGCCAGACCGAAGGTCATCGGCCACATCGAGCCGGTGCGCGCCCAGTTCAGCAGTGCGTCGACGCTGGTGGTGACGAAGCCCTTTTCCAGCAGCGGGTTGTCGCCTTCCGGCCGCAGGATGTCATCAACCCGGCCTTCCGGCGACGGGTTGTTCATGAGGCCATCGAGAGTCTGAATCACTCCCATTCCAGCGCTCCCTTCTTCCAGACGTAAATGAAACCGAGGAACAGCATGCCGACGAACAGGCCCATGGTGATGAGCGAACGCGCGCCCAGCTCCATGAAGACCTGGGTCCAGGGCACGATGAAGATGATTTCCAGGTCGAAGACGATGAACTGGATCGCGATCAGGTAGTAGCGCACGTCGAACTTCATGCGCGCGTCTTCGAAGGCCTCGAAGCCGCACTCGTACGGCGACAGCTTTTCCAGATCGGGGCGGCGGGGACCGAGGAATCGACCAACCAGCATCAGCGTAATACCGATACCGGTGGCAACGATCAGAAACAGCAGAGACGGCAAATATTCGGCCAGCACAGCGATTCTCTCTTGCCTCTGCCGCCGCGCCTGCAGGCGCTTTGGCATGGGGGAGTGGACGGGAATCTGCCTGGCGCCTTGCGCGCCAGACGAACCCGCTTTACTTACAAATGGTGCCCAAGAGGGGACTCGAACCCCTACGACTTGCGTCGCTACCACCTCAAGGTAGTGCGTCTACCAATTCCGCCACCTGGGCAAACGATCACATCAGACTATGTTCCCGATGCGCCGCGTATTGTAACCGGCTTCAGTCTTTCTGGGAGCCTTCCGAAGGCTTTTCTTCACCAGAAACCGAAGATTCCGCCTGAGCCGGCACAATCGCGGCCGGAACCGGGGCGGCCGGGACCGCATCGGCCTTCGGAACGGCCGGCAGTTCGCCCGCCGGAGCCGCCGGAGCGACTGCCGCCGGGGCGGACATCAGGCCCAGATCCTGGTCGGCCGCCGGGCGGCTGCCATGGCCGGCATACCAGGCCATGAAGAGGCTGATGCCGAAGAACACGACAGCCAGCCACTTGGTCGACTTGGACAGGAAGTTCGAGGCACCGCGCGCACCGAACACCGTACCCGAGGCACCGGCACCAAAGCCCGAACCCGCCGCCGCCCCCGAGCCACGCTGCATCAGGATCAGCGCGATCATGGCCACAGCGACCAGCACGTAGACGACATTGAGGATCAACATCAGCATTGGAAACCGCCCTCGGACAAAACTTCTAGGATTAGTTCGCGGCCGCCGCCCGTGCGATGGCCAGGAAGTCCGCGGCCACCAGGGAGGCGCCGCCGACCAGCCCACCATCGACATCCGGCTGCGCGAACAGTTCCCCGGCATTGTCGGGCTTCACGCTACCGCCGTAAACAATGGGCAGTGAATCAGCGATTCTAGCATCGATACGCGCGACTTCGCCACGGATGAACGCGTGCACCTGCTGCGCCTGCTCCTTGCTGGCGGTACGGCCGGTGCCGATGGCCCAGACCGGCTCGTAGGCGACCACAGCCTTGGCGAATCCGGCCGCGCCAACCCGCTCCAGCACCGGCGCCAGCTGGCTGGCGATGACCGCTTCGGTCTGCCCGGCCTCGCGCTGCTCCAGGGTCTCGCCCACGCACAACACCGGCACCAGGCCGGCATGCTGGGCGGCGGCGAACTTGCGCGCGACCAGCTCGCTGCTTTCATGGTGGTACTGGCGGCGCTCGGAGTGGCCGACCAGGCCATAGCGGGCCCCGACCTCGACCAGCATGGCCGCACAGACCTCACCGGTGTAGGCGCCCTTCTCATTACTGCTCACGTCCTGCGCGCCGAAGGCCAGGCCGGTCTCACCGAAGTCCTCGACCAGCTCGCCCAGGTACGGCAGCGGTGGCAGGATCACCACGTCCACCCCCTCCAGCGGCAGCCCGCCGGCCACCTGCCCCAGCAGTTCATTGGCGAATTGACGGCTGCCATGCAGCTTCCAGTTTCCGGCGACGATCTTGCGGCGCATGAGCGGGTGGCTCCTGTGTGAAGTCAGCCGGTCATGATACCCGTTGCGGCAAAAATCCGTTTCCGTGTAAGCGTTTACATGGATTTTCAGCCAACGGCGCCGCCCCTCGTGGCGGGGGCGCAGAGAGCCCGGTTGGATTTGGGGCGTGGCCGGGCGAGTGGGACTGCGCAGGGGGCGCTGCAAGTCCCCCTCCGGGGCCCGGCCCAGCCGCTGGCGGCTGTGCGTTCGGGCGCTTGGGAAGCAGTGCTTCGCAAGCAAAGCGCCCTCACCCATGTAAGCTCGGTCGCCGCTTGCTCGTGTGCGCTGTCCTGCACACACGAGCAAGACCGGGGTTGGGCGTCCTGCCCAACCCGCCCGGCCTCTGACACATTCCGGCGGTTCCGCCCGCCACGGAAAGAAAAAAGAAGAGCAAGGGCAAAAGCAGAAGCAGGAGCAGCACTCCGGTCGACCGCCGGTGTCAGATCCCTTTTCCGCAGGAAAAGGGATCTGACACCTACCCCACTTCGATCTGACAGATGTGTCGACCAAGGTCGACACCTACCAGAAGCCGCCCGTACCCACCGTCACCGGGAGACTGCCGAAGGCGGGGGGGGGGGGGGGGGGGGGGGGGGGGGGGGGGGGGGGGGGGGGCGCGCCCCCCCCCCCGCGGGGGGGGGGGGGGGGGCCCCCCCCCGCCCCCCCCCCCCCCCCCCGCCTCCCCCCGCAACACCCCAGAGCCGCTTTGGCCTTGGCTTTGGCTTTGGCCTCGGCGGGTGCCGGGCGCAGCCCTGAAAAGAAAAAGGCCGCCTTTCGGCGGCCTCACTTTTCTTTACTTCAGCTTGATCTCGCGCAGGCGTTCCTCGAGGAAGCCGTGGGCGGTGATCGCCTCCGGGTACCGGCTCGGGTTCTCCGGGGTGATGCAGGACGGCAGCACGTCGATCAGGAAGTCCGGGTTCGGGTGCAGGAAGAACGGCACCGAGTAGCGCGGCTGGCGGGCCAGCTCACCCGGGGGATTGACCACGCGGTGGATGGTCGACGGATACACGTGGTTGGTCAGGCGCTGCAGCATGTCGCCGATGTTGACCACGATGGTGTCCGCATCTGACGTAAACGGCACCCACTCGCCTTCATGCGACTGCACTTCCAGGCCCGCGGCGCTGGCGCCGACCAGCAGGGTGATGAAGTTGATGTCGCCGTGGGCACCGGCACGCACGTTCGGGATATCGTCGGTGGTGATCGGCGGGTAGTGGATCGGGCGCAGGATCGAGTTGCCGAAGTTGGTCTTGTCGGCGAAGAAGTCCTCCGGCAGGCCGATGTGCAGGGCCAGCGCGGACAGTACGCGAGAGCCCAGATTGTCCAGTGCCTGATACAGGCCGTACCCGCGCTCGCGGAAACCTTCGACCTCGGTCGGCCACAGGTTCGGTGCCATCACGTCCCGGTACTTGGAGTCATCGGCGATTTCACGACCGATATGCCAGAACTCCTTCAGGTCGAAATGCTTGGAGCCCTTGGCGGTCTCCACGCCGAACGGAGTGTAGCCGCGGGCCCCGCCACTGCCGGCCACGTGGTACTTGCGCTTGACCTCTTCCGGCAGTGCGAAGAAGGCCTTGAAGGCGTCGTAGGCCGCGTCGATGTCGGCCTGCGGGATGCCGTGGTTACGGATGCCCGCGAATCCCCATTGGCGGTAGGCCGCGCCCAGCTCGGCCACGAAGGCCTCGCGGTCGCTGTCGAAACGGGTGATGTCGAGGGTGGGGATCTGGCTCACAGCGGTTCCTGGCTTGTCGTTGGGTCTGAGGGGGCCAACGCATTCATGGCCCGCCTGAACATTGTGACAGATCGCCCGGGGGACGCCACTCGATACAAGGATACAAACCGATACAATGCGCGACCCGCGCGCGTCGTAACGCTTTCGTCACGCAGGCGCTCCCTTGTCTCCGCGCTCCCTGAACCCGACCCGCCATGCCCGCAGCTTCCCCTGCCGCCCCCGCCACTGAAGGTTCCACCCGGCGCTGGCGCCGACTGGCCTGGTGGTCGCTGTTCATCGCCGGCAACGCGGTACTGGCCGCAGCGATCGCGCTGGGCAACGTGCCGCTGCGTGACAATCCGGGCGGCGGCGCCGGCCTGGCCTACCTGGCGATTGCCCTGCCCGGCCACCTGCTCGCGTTCGGTGCGCTGGCCGGCCTGCTGCCGTTGCTGCTGGGCCTGTGGCCGCGCAGCGCGCGCACGCTGAGCGTCAGTGCTGTACTGCTGCAGGGCCTGTGGCTGTGCCTGCTGCTGGTCGACGCCAAGGTCTTCACCCTGTACCGCTTCCACCTCAACGCCATGGTCGTGAACATGGTGTTCGGCGGCGCCCTGCACGACCAGGTCGCCCTGTCCTGGAAGACCTGGCTGCAGGTCGCGCTGCTGGTCGCTGCGGTCTTCACCGCCGAAGGCCTGCTGGCCTGGGCCTGCTGGAAACTGCTGCCGGCCGCGCCGCGCCGGCGACGGGTACTGCAGGCCTGGGCGATGGTCGCGCTGCTGATGGGTGGCGGCCAGGTCGCCACGGCCTACTACGACGCCCGCGGCGACCGCGATGTGATCGCGCAGTGGAATTACCTGCCGTGGGCACAGCCGATCACCGCCAAGAGCTTCATGCGGCGCCTGGGCGTGGTCAGCCAGCAGCAGGCCGGCCTGCCCGACCCGCGCCATGCGCAGCTGCTGTACCCGCTGCATCCGCTGCGCTGCCAGAGCCCCCATCGCCCCAACGTGCTGATGGTGGTGCTGGAATCGCTGCGCCAGGACGTGCTGACACCGCAGCTGATGCCCAATACGTCGGCGCTGGCGCAGGACGCGCGCGTGTTCGACCATCATTTCAGCACCGGCAATGCCACCCGCTACGGCCTGTTCGGACTGCTCTACGGCCTGCCCGGTGGTTACTGGCCAAGCATGCTTGACGAGCAGCGTGGGTCGCAGCTGTTCCAGGTGCTGGGCCAGCAGGGCTACGACCTGCACCTGTACGGCAGCGCGCCGCTGTACAGCCCGGAATTCGATCGCACCGTCTTCGCCGATGTGCGCGACCAGCTGCACCAGGGGCCATCGGCGCTGAAGTCCGACGGCCGCGACCGCGCGATCATCAGTGCACTGCAGCAGGACATCCGCGCCAGCCAGGCCGCGCAGCGCCCGTGGTTCGGCTTCGTGTTCCTCGATTCTACCCACGCGCCCTACCACATGCCCGCCGGCTACCCGCCAGTGGCGACGCCGATGGCCGCCGACATCGACTTCCTCAAATTCGGCCCGGAGCATGACCCGGCGCCGGAACTCAACCGCTACCGCACCGCTGTGCACTATGCCGACAGCCTGATCGGCACGCTGCTGGACGATCTGCGCGCACAGGGCCTGGCGGAAGACACCATCGTGCTGGTCACCGGTGACCATGCCGAAGAGTTCAACGACCTCAAGCTGAATTACTGGGGCCACAACGGCAACTTCTCCGATTACCAGCTGCAGGTTCCGTTCGTGCTGCGCTGGCCGGGCAAGGCCGCGGGTCACGACGCACGCACCAGCTCGCACGAAGACTGGGTGCCGACACTGATGCGCCACGCACTGGGATGCGAGAACGCACCGAGTGATTACAGCACCGGCCAGGATCTGCTGGCCGAGCCGCAGGGCCAGCGCGCCCTGGTGGTGGAAAGCTGGTCGCAGCGCGCGATTCGCCATGGCGACGCCATCTACGTGTTCGACAAGTTCGGCAACGCCACCGCTCTGGGCCTGGACTATCGCCCGCTGCCGCAGCAGGCGCCCGATGCAGCCGCCGTACGCACTGCATGGGAAGCACTGACCCGCTTCCGCAACCGCTGACCCTCAAGGATCGACCCCGCATGAACCGTCCGCTGCGCATCCTGCACACCGAAGCCGCCAAGGGAATGGGCGGGCAGGAGATCTACATCTTCCGCCACATGCAGGTGATGCGTGCGCGTGGCCACGAGGTGGCGCTGCTGTGCCAGCCCGAGGCGCGACTGGCCCAGCTGGCACGCGATGATGGTTTCACCGTGCATACCCTGCGCATGGGCGGCCTGCTGCGCCTGCTGCGCGGCATTTGGTCGGTTTCGCGCCTGGTGCGCCGCGAGCGCTATGACGTGGTCAACACCACCAGCCGCCGTGATGCGCTGATTGCCGCCGCCGGCGCACGCCTGGGCGGCACGCCGCTGGTGGTGCGCTCGCGTCACCTGATGAGCCCGGTCAACTCGCTGCTGACCTATACCGGACTGCCGCACCGGGTGCTGACCGTCAGCGGCTTCGTCAAGCAGTTGCTGGCCGAGCGCGGCATTCCGGCCGAGCACATCGGTATCGTGCCGCCGATCGCAGTCCCCCCGCGCTGGAGCGAAATCCGCAAGGCCGATCCCTGGCAGTGCCTGCAGGAGGTACGCACGGAGGTACGCGCCGAGCTCGGCTTCGGCGAACAGGACATCGTAGTCGGCTGCGTGGCGGTATTGCGCGAACCCAAGGGCCATGCCGACCTGCTGCAGGCGATGGTACCGCTGTGCAAGACCCATCCGAACCTGCATCTGGTGGTGATCGGCGATGGCCAACCGGTCATGGATCGGCTGCAGGCGCTGCGCGATGAGCATGGCCTGCAGCAACAGGTGCATCTGCTCGGCTATCGTGATGGCGCGTGCCGGCTGATGGCCGGTTTGGACATCTTCGCCCTGGCCTCGCACAAGGAGGCTGCCGGTACCGTCTTCCTGGAGGCCGCCTATGTCGGGGTGCCGATCGTGGCCACGCGCGTGGGTGGCGTGCCGGAGATGGTGGTCGATGGCAGCAATGCGATCCTCACCCGGCTGGGCGACAATGCGGCCCTGACAGGCGCCCTGCGCCTGCTGGTGGACGATCCGGAACGGCGGCGGCAGATGGGCCGCGCTGGGTGGGACTGGATGCGCAGCGCGCGCCGATTCACCCCCGACGGCCACGGTGAAACCACCGAACACTATTACCACCAGTGGCTGAAGGAGCTGGGACATGGCTGATGCCCGAACCGTACCGGTGCTGATGCACCACCACGTCAGTCCGTCGCCGGGCATGATCACCGTGTCGCCGGAGAATTTCGAAAGCCAGATCGCATGGCTGGCCGGCAACGGCTGGACCTCGCTGACACTGGACCAGTACGCCGGTTTCCTGGCCGGCAAGCCGGTGCCGCGCAAGTCGATCGTGATCACCTTCGACGATGGCTACCTGGACAACTGGGTGTATGCGCACCCGGTCCTGCAGAAGTACGGCATGCACGCCGTGGTGTTCGTGGTCACCGGCTGGATGGGGGAAGGCCCGGAGCGGCCCCATGCGGGGCTTGCCGGGGCAATGTTGCCTGCCACACCGGACCACCGCAGCTGCGAAGCAGCGATCTATGAGCAGAACCGCAGCGACGACGTGATGATGCGCTGGAGCGAAGCGCGCGCGGCCATCGCCGCCGGCACCTTCGAAGTGCATTGCCACACCCATACCCACACCCGCTGGCTGCGCCGCGACGATCTGGACCGCGCACAGCGCCGTGCCGGCCTGAGCCATGACCTGGCAGTGTCGCGCAGCGTCCTGCAGGACAAGCTCGGCGAGGTGTCCGATACGCTGTGCTGGCCTTACGGCGATTTTGACCAGGACCACATCGAGGTGGCACGCGAGCAGGGTTTCCGCTACCTGCACACCACCCACCCGTTCGGCCGCAACGTGGTAGGCGGCGATCCGGAACGCATCTACCGCTTCGCGATCCGCAACCGTCCGGCGAGCTGGCTGCGCAAGCGCATCGCGCAGAGCTACAACCCGCTGATCGCACCGCTGTTCAATGGTTTCAAGGCACGCCAGAAGAAGATGGTGCCGGGGCCATAAGCAGCCCACCGCCCTGCCCCTTCAACGAAAACGCCCCGGCATTCCGGGGCGTTTTCGTTGAAGGGGCAGGCGCCTCAACTGGCGGCTTCACGTACCGCCGCGGAGAGGCGGTCCAGCGTCTGCTGCATCAGCGCGGCATCATCGGCTTCCACCGTGACCCGCACCACCGGCTCGGTACCGGACGGGCGCAGGAATGCACGACCACGGCCAGCCACCGATTGCTGTGCGACGGCCAGCGCGGCCTGCACGCTGTCGGCCTGCACCGTGGCCTTGGCCGAGACATTGCCCAGCCGCACGTTCACGGTCTTCTGCGGCACCCGCACCAGCCCCTTCAGTGCCTGGCGCAGGGTCTGCCCGCTGTTGCGCAGCGCCACCAGCACCTGTAGCGCACTGACGATACCGTCACCGGTGGTGGCCCGATCCAGGCACAGCAGGTGGCCGGAGGCTTCACCGCCGAGCACGCCACCGCCTTCGACCAGCGCCTGGTGCACGTAGCGATCACCGACATTGCTGCGCAGGAACGGAATCTGCAGATCGGCGAAGGCCTTCTCCACACCGTAGTTGCTCATCAGCGTGCCGACCACCGGACCATGCAGGCGGCCTTCGTCCTTCCAGGCGCGGGCCAGGATGTACAGCAGGTCATCGCCGTCGACCGGATTGCCCTGGTCGTCGGCCATCAGCACGCGGTCGCCATCGCCATCGAAGGCGATGCCGAGATCGGCGCGGGTTTCGCGGACCTTGGCCGCCAGGTTGTCGATATGGGTGGAGCCAACGCCGGCGTTGATGTTGACGCCGTTGGGCTCGGCACCAATGCCGATCACCTCCGCCCCCAGTTCGCGGAACAGCAGCGGCGCGATCTGGTAGGTGGCGCCGTGCGCGCAATCCAGCACCAGGCGTACGCCACGCAGGTCGAACGCGCGCGGCACGCTGGCCTTGCAGAACTCGATGTAGCGGCCGACCGCCTCGCGCGCGCGCGACGCCTTGCCCAGCTTCTCCGATTCAGCGGTGGTGAACGGAACGTCCAGCGCCGCTTCCAGGGCCAGCTCGGTGGCATCGTCGAGCTTCTCGCCCAGGGCGGAGAAGAACTTGATGCCGTTGTCGTAATGCGGGTTGTGCGAAGCGCTGATGACGATGCCGGCATCCACGCCCAGCGTGCGGGTCAGGAACGCCACCGCCGGGGTCGGCATTGGTCCCAGCAGCTGCACGTCGGCACCGGCGGCAACCAGGCCGGCCTCCAGCGCCGCTTCGAACATGTAGCCGGAAATGCGGGTGTCCTTGCCGATCACCACGATCGGCCGGCGCCCGTCCTGGCCGCGTTGCGCGACCAGGACACGGCCCAGGGCGTTGCCCAGGCGCAGCACGAAGTCGGCCGAGATCACGCCCTGGCCGACCCGTCCACGGATGCCATCAGTACCGAAGTACTTGCGGGCCCCCATCAAGCCACCTCCGGCGCCGGCTGGCGGCCCAGCATTGCCAGCAGGTCCGACAGGCGGTCGCGCATCTCGCGGCGGTCGCAGATCTGGTCGATGGCACCGTGCTCCAGCAGGAACTCCGAACGCTGGAAACCTTCCGGCAGCTTTTCGCGCACGGTCTGCTCGATCACGCGCGGGCCGGCGAAGCCGATCAGTGCCTGCGGCTCGGCGATGTTGATGTCGCCCAGCATCGCGAAGGAGGCCGACACGCCACCGGTGGTCGGGTGGGTCAACACCGAAATATATGGCAGGCCGGCTTCGCGCAGCTTGCCCAGCGCAGCCGAGGTCTTGGCCATCTGCATCAGCGAGAACAGGCCTTCCTGCATGCGGGCGCCGCCGCTCTGCGAGAAGCACACGTAGGGCGCACCGATCTCGACCGCGGTTTCCGCGGCCAGCGCGAAACGCTCGCCGACCACCGATCCCATCGAGCCGCCCATGAAGGCAAAGTCGAACGACGATGCCACCAGCGCACGGCCCTTGAGCAGGCCGCGCATGGCGATCAGTGCGTCGTACTCGCCGGTGTTCTTCTGCGCGATCTTGATGCGCTCGCTGTACTTCTTCTGGTCCTTGAACTTGAGCAGGTCGGTCGGCCCAAGGCGCGCACCGATCTCGGTGGTGCTGTCGGCGTCGAACAGGGCGGCCAGGCGCGCACGCGCGCGGATCGCCATGTGATGGCCGCACTTCGGGCAGACTTCCAGGTTCTCTTCCAGTTCCGGACGGTACAACGCGCTGCCGCAGTTGCTGCACTTTTCCCACAGGCCCTCGGGGACACTGCGCTTCTTGCTGGGGGTGTTGTCGGTGCGGATGCCGGACGGCATCAACTTGCTGAGCCAACTCATGCGGGAGGACACTTCCGTTCAGGGCGGCCCGGAGGCCGCAAAGGCGGACAGTCTAGCTCCGCTTTCCCCGCCCGTGCACCCCCTTGCCAGCCATGGGGCCGCCGGAAAAAACCATGCTGGGACGTACGTTTAGGTGCTGGAAGTGCAGGCCACTGGCCGGCAGCCCTTGCGTGCAGGCGGGTATGGAGGCTGCCGGCCTGCGGCCGGCAGCCTTGTTACGCGTCCAGCGCCTGTCGCAGCGGGGCCAGGAAGGCCCGGGCGCGCTGCGCAGCCTCTTCAGCCGAGCCCGCTTCGGCCAATGCCGCCACCAGCGCGCTGCCTACCACCACGCCATCGGCCTGGCGGGCCATGGCTGCGGCACTGGCGGCATCCTTGATGCCGAAGCCTGCCACCACCGGCACCGACGCGCGCGCACGCAATGCCTGCAGGCGGGCGCTGGCGGCTTCGCTGTCCAGGCGCTCGGACGCGCCGGTGACACCGGCAAAGCTGACGTAGTAGAGATAGCCACGGGCCAGCGCCAGCAACTTGTCGGCACGCGCCTCGCTGGTGGTCGGTGACGCCAGCAGGACCAGGGCCAGGCCGGCCGCATCAAATGCCTGCAGCGCCTCGCCCGCTTCTTCCGGCGGCAGGTCGACCAGCAGCACGCCGTCCACGCCTGCGTCCACGGCAGCCTTGGCGAAGGCCGCGTAACCATGGATCTCCACCGGGTTCAGGTAGCCCATCAGCACGACCGGAGTCTTCGCATCGCGCTCGCGGAACTTCGCCACAGCCTGCAGGACGTAGCGGCTGCCGGCACCGCGCGCCAGCGCGCGCTCGGAGCTGCGCTGGATGGTCGGGCCGTCGGCCATCGGGTCGGAGAACGGCACGCCGAGTTCGATCACGTCGGCGCCGGCATCGGCCAGTGCGTGCATGACCGGCACGGTGGCCTCCAACGAGGGATCACCGGCCGTGACGAAGGGGATCAGCGCCTTGCGCTGTTGTTCGCGCAGACGCTGGAAACAGGCATCGAGTCGGGATACGGACATTTCAGGCACATCCTTCAATCAGTTCAATCGCATCGCTGGTTCCCCAGTACATCCGGGTGACCTTCCCTTCAAACAATTCCAGGCGGATACCCAGGTCCGAGCCCGGGTCCTGCCAGGTGAGGTACTCGCCCTGGTCACCGTCGTAGGCATGCGGGCTGGATACCGGCGGCTTCGGGAACTGGGCCATGGCCTGGGCGCGCGTCATGCCGACCCGCAGGCCGAACGGACCGGGCTGCTGGGTCGGCGCCCCGCTCTCCGGGTCCAGGCCGAGATCGAAACGGACGACGCGATCTTCATCGGTCATCATCGACACGCCGGGTGGCAGCCCCTTGCCGTCGTAGTACTCGCAACTGCCGCCGATGGCTTCGACCGCCCCTTGTGCCGTCCATGGCCCGAGTGCCTTCAGATCAGCCATATGCTGGCCGATCAGCACCTCGCCGGCATGATCCAGCGCCACCGAGGCCACCGCGGGCGCGTCGTCGCTGTCCGCGCCTTCCGCCGACGGCGGATCGACGATCGGCGCGCGCGCGATCAGGTCGAGGTCGTCGTTGGCGGCCGACTGCTGTGCCGGCTGCGTGGTGGCCTTGGCGGCCGGTGCCAGTACCGGCGGCTCCGGCGGCTGGCACGCGGCCAACCCCAGCGCCAGCAGCAGCACGCCACTGTTCCGCAGCAGCGCGCTCACAGCACCAGCCCTTCGCGCGCGGCGATGGTATGCACGTCCTTGTCGCCACGGCCGGACAGATTGCACAGCACGATCTGGTCACGCGGACGCTCACGCGCCAGCTTGATCGCCTGTGCCAGCGCATGGCTGGACTCCAGCGCCGGCAGGATGCCCTCGGTATGCGCCAGCAGGTGGAAGGCCTGCAGTGCTTCTTCATCGGTGATGCCGAGGTAGCGTGCACGGCCGGTGTCGGCCAGGAATGCGTGCTCGGGGCCGACGCCCGGATAGTCCAGGCCGGCCGACACCGAATGGGTCTCGATGATCTGGCCGTCGTCGTCGCACAGCACATAGGTGCGGTTGCCATGCAGCACGCCCGGGCGACCGGCAGCGATCGACGCGGCGTGGCGGCCGGTGCTGATGCCATCGCCTGCGGCTTCGGCGCCGACGATCTCGACCTGGCGATCGTTGAGGAAGGCATGGAACAGGCCGATGGCATTGCTGCCACCACCGACGCAGGCGGTGATCGCATCGGGCAGGCGGCCGTACTCGGCCAGCATCTGCTCGCGTGCTTCGCGGCCGACGATGGCGTTGAAATCGCGCACCATGCGCGGATAGGGATCCGGGCCGGCAACCGTACCGATGATGTAGAAGGTGTCCTGCACATTGGTCACCCAGTCGCGCATCGCTTCGTTGAGCGCGTCCTTCAGGGTGGCCGAGCCGGAGGTGACCGGCACCACCGTCGCGCCGAGCAGCTTCATGCGGTAGACGTTGATCTTCTGCCGCTCGATGTCGGTGGCGCCCATGTACACCACGCACTCCAGGCCCAGCCGCGCGGCAACGGTGGCGCTGGCCACGCCGTGCTGGCCGGCACCGGTCTCGGCGATGATGCGCTTCTTGCCCATCCGCGCCGCCAGCAGCGCCTGGCCGATGGTGTTGTTGATCTTGTGCGCGCCGGTGTGGTTCAGGTCCTCACGCTTGAGCAGGATCTGCGCGCCGCCAACATGGTCGCTCAGGCGCTGGGCGTGGTAGATCGGGCTCGGCCGGCCCACGTAGTGGGCCAGGTCGCGGTCGTAGGCGGCCTGGAATGCCGGGTCCTGGCGGGCCTGGTCATAGGCCTGCGCCAGTTCCTGCAGCGGGCCGACCAGGGTTTCGGCAACGAAGCTGCCGCCGTAGCGGCCGAAATGGCCCTGGGCATCCGGGAAGGCGTGGTAGTCGGCAATGGGGGAGGCAGACATGGAAGCGACCGCTGGTTCGAGACAGGTGGATACTCTAGCGCACGGGTCATGACCGGAAAATGGATATTATCTGGCGTATATCGTCAGGAAATCTCACATGAGTCGTTCCTTGCTGCCACCGCTCAATGCGCTGCGCGCGTTCGAGGCCACCGCCCGCCTGGGCGGGGTTGGCCGTGCCGCGCAGGATCTGCACGTCACCCACGGTGCGGTCAGCCGGCAGCTGAAGCTGCTGGAAGACCACCTCGGCCTGGCACTGTTCCAGCGTGCCGGCCGCGGCCTGCGCCTGACCGCTGCGGGCACGCGCCTGCAGGCAGCATGCAGCGAGGCCTTCAGCGGCATCGAAGACTGCGTGCGCGAACTGCGGCGGCCGGCGGCGGCCCCGGCGCTGGTGCTGGGCTGCAGTGGCAGCGTGCTGGCGCGCTGGATGATTCCGCGCCTGCCCGCGCTGCAGGCCGCCCTGCCCGGCGTACGCCTGCAGTGGTCGGCGCTGGATGGCAGCTTCACCGAGGCGCAGGCCGCACTGGATGCGGTGCTGTTGCTGGCGCAGGGGCCATGGCCCCGGGGCTGGCAGGTGCGTGAGCTGGCGCCGGAGCGGGTCGGCGTGGTGGTGGCCCCCTCGCATCCGGCGGCGCTGCGCCTGCGGCATGTACCACCCTCGGCACTGCTGCTGGAGACGCTGCTGCACACCAGCTCACGGCCGCAGGCGTGGCCGGCGTGGGCGCAGGCGCACCAATTGGACACCGCGAAGCTGCAGCTGGGTACCGCCTTCGAGCACCTGTACTACCTGCTGGAAGCCGCAGTGGCCGGGCTGGGTCCGGCAATCGCCCCCGAGCCGCTGGTGGCCGAAGACCTGGCCGCCGGGCGACTGGTCGCGCCGTGGGGGTTTGCCGCCACCGGTGGTTTCTGGGTGCTGGCGCGACCGGACGGACCGGCCGATGCACGCGTGGATGCGCTGGCCGACTGGCTGGGCCAGCAACTCCGCTGACAGCAAAAAGGGGACGGAGGGGATTAAGTCGGAAGTGGCACAAACGACTTAATTCCCTCCGTCCCCTTTTTCAGCTGGCGGTCGGGGTGGCCAGCCGCTGCTGCAGGTCCTCGCGCAGCCGCGACAGTTCCACTTCGGCCTGCTGCCGCTGCTGCATGCCTTCGCGATGGATGCTGCGCACTTCCTCGACCGTGGCGATCAACTGGTCGTGCACGTGGCGCAGCGTGGCCACGTCGATCACGCCGCGCTGGTTGCTGCGCGCGGTATCCACCGAGGCCTGGCGCAGCAGGTCGGCATTGCCGCGCATCAGCTCGTTGGTGGCATCGTCGATGGCGGTGGACAGCTCGACCGCGGCCTTCTGCTCGCCCAGCGAAAGCTGGATGGCGAACTGGCGCTTCCACGACGGGATGGTGATCTCGCGCACCGTGTTGAACTTCTCGATCAGCTGCAGCGCGTTGGCCTGGATCAGGCGGATCATCGGTAGTGACTGATCGGCCGCGTGCTGCATCAGCTGCAGGTCGGACACGCGCTTTTCGATCAGGCGGATCGCGTTGTCGACTTCACCCTGGCGGATGCGCTGCTGCGGATCCTCACTGCCCTGCCCGGCCAGCTGCTCGGCCCGCAGTTCGGCCAGTCGCTGCTTGCCGGCGGCGGCATACAAGCCGAGCGCATGGCGTTCTTCACGGACGATGTCGTGCATGCGGTCGAACTCGCCCACGCGCTTGCCCATCAGCGCCTGTTGCACACCGACATCGCCCAGCAACTGCTCGATCTGCGCGTTGGTGTCGCTGAACTTCTGCACCAGCTCGCCCTTGGATACGCGCAGGCGGTCGATCAGGCCACCGATCACCGGCACCTTCGACCGCTGGGCGAAGCCGTCCAGCTTCAGGCTGCGCGCGATGCGCACCACTTCGCCCAGTTTCTCGCCGCTGGCATCCAGATCACGATTGCGCACCTGGTCCAGCAACTGGCTGGAAAACGCTGCGGTGCGCGTGGCCGCTTCGCGCCCGAACACCTGCAGGTTGCCCGGGCGCAGGTCATCCAGCTCCAGACGGATCTCGGCGATGCGCGGCAGATCCTCGCGGACCAGGCCCAGCGCCTGCAGTGCGCCTTCATCAAGCGCAGTGCCGGTGGTGGTGCCGGGCACGAGGGCACCGGGGCTCTGGCTGTCCTGGGTCATCGGGCAGTCTCCTTGCAGTTGGGTAAGCGGCAGCGGCGGCCGGCTCAAGGCAGTCTAGCCTGAGCTGCGGCTACCTCGTCATCGATCTGTGCGTGCAGCGAGGCGGCCTTCGCGGCCAGTGTGGCGCCGGCCGCGGCCTGGCCCGCCACGGCGGCCTGCCGCCAGGCCGGCAACAGGACGTCATGGATGCGCGCGAAGCGTTGCAGCAGCACGATGTCCTGGTCCTGCAGCAGCTGCCATTGATGGGCTTCCAGACGGCGCAGCGAGGCCAGCCGGCGAAGATGATCCAGCCGTTGCGACAGCGCGGCCTGGCCGGCGATATCCAGCGACGTCAGCCGCGCCGCAGCCAGCCCGACCCAGTCGTCCAGCGCTGCGGCCGCCGCTGAGTGCTCGGCGATGGCCATGGCCCGCAGCTGCAGGTGCTGCTGCAGGTGCTGGGCCTGCTCACGCGCCTGCAGGGCCAGCACGCCCAGCTGCGACTGCAGCGCACGCCCTTCCGCCTCGCGATCGACATCGCGCCCCAGCAATCGGCCCCACCAGCTCTCCTGCTGCCGGATCTGCGCCGGGTTATCGGCCTGCAGGGCCAGCGCGATGCGTGCCAGTGCCGCCACCAGGCCTTCGCCCGCGCCCGGCGGCAACGGTGTTTCGCGCCGCGCCAGCGCCTGCAGCAACGGCGCACCATAGTCGGCCAGCACGGCGACATCGGCCGTGTCCGGCAAGCTTGGTGGCGGCAGTGGCGCCTGCGTGGTCACGGCAGCGGCGGCGGCTTCGGTGTCGTTGCCGGAATGTCCTCGCTGTCGCCCGGCGGCAACGACTCGCCATAGAAGTGGCGCATCAGGGCTTCATCCAGCGCGCGCTCCTCCGGCGTCGTGGCACGGCGCACGCGCGCACGCTGCGCCACCACACTGTTCGGCACGCCACGCTCGACCTGCTGCCGCGCCCAGCCGGCGAATGCGGCCAGGGTCTGCGACACCTGTGCCTGCTGCGCCTGCGATGCCGCCAACAATTCCACCAACGGCGCCAGGCCAGCCTGCAGGTCGTCGGCCAGGACCGTGGCCGGCACGCTGGGGGCCGCCGCGACCGGCTCCGGCGCGGTGGCTGCGGGACGGGTTTCAGAAAGGCGATGCAAGGCCTCCAGCAACGCCGGCCACGGTGCCGGGTCGGCAACGGCGATCGCCTCCGGCGCCGGCGGTGGCAGCTGCAGGGCGGTGGCGATGTCGGCCAGCTGCGCAACCACGCGCCCCCCGACATCGCTGTCGTCGGCACCCATGGCCTTGTTGCGCAGGAAATCGCGCTTGATCTGCGTCCATCGCTGCGCCTGCGTGTCGTCCAGCACGCCGCGCAGTTCGGCCAGCTTCAACAGGTTTTCTTCGGCGCCGGTGGTCAGCAGCTGTGCCTCGCCCAGGTAGTGGTCGGAGATCAACTGCTGCAGCTCGTCCTCGTTCATCACCGGCGAGATCTTCTCGGCCAGCTTGTTCATGTTGCGGTAGCTGCCCTGGAGCCGGAACGGCGGCTCGGTACGGTAGCGATCGTCCTGCGCGGCACTGGCGATGTACTGCTGGTTGACCCGGTAGACCACGTCGCGCACGCGCAGCATGCGCTGCAGGGTGGCGGTGATTTCATTGATTTCCGCGCTGCTGTAGGCGTGGCTGAGACCGTTGGTCGAGACTTCCTTGCCCATCGCACGGTCGACCAGCACGTACAGGTCAGCCATGTCGCGCGTGGCCAGCGGCGCCAGCACCGGGTTGGACGTCAGGCTGTTCTCGATGTAGCTGAGGGTAAAGGCCGCCTCCATGCCACCGAGCACATCACCGAGGTTGTAGATGTCGGCACGGTTGGCCAGCATGTCGGGAATCTTGAACACTTCGCCGGACTCGGTGTACGGGTTGCCGGCCATCACCACGCAGAACTTCTTGCCGCGCATGTCATAGGTGCGGGTGCGACCACGCCACACACCCTCGATACGGCGGGTACCATCGCACAGCGAGATGAACTTCTGCAGGAATTCGGGATGGGTGTGCTGGATGTCGTCCACATACAGCATGGTGTTGTTGCCCATCTCCAGCGCCAGGTTGAGCTTCTCCAGTTCCTGCCGCGAGGTCGCGTCCGGTGCCTGTGCCGGGTCCAGCGAGCGCACCTCGTGACCCAGCGCCGGGCCGTTGATCTTCATGAAGACCAGGCCCAGTCGGTGCGCCACATATTCCATCAGCGTGGTCTTGCCGTAGCCCGGGGGCGAAATCATCATCAGCAGACCCATCAGATCGCTGCGCTTGTTCTCGCCGACCGTGCCCATCTGCTTGGCCAGGTTGTCACCGATCACGCCCAGGTAGACATCGTTGATCAGCCTGTTCCGCACGAACGAGGACAGCGGCCGCGCCTTGAACTCGGAAAGCCGCAGGGTCTCGCGCTCGCGGCCGATGATGCCCTGTCGCAGTGCCTGGTAGGCATGGAATGCCGGCACGAAGTCGCGCAGGTGCTGCTGCAGGCGCGTGAGGAAATCATCCAGCGATACCACCAGCGTGCCGTTGCTGATGCGCGCATGTTCACCCAGCAGGCCACTGACCTCCGCCTGCAACGCGGTGTCGCGGGCACGGGTGCTCAGCTGGCGCTGCACCAGCAGCAGTGCCGCGGCCTCGTCGACGTATCCGGCATGCAGGGCATGCGCCGGCAGCCGCGCCAGCGCACGCAGCCACTGCCCGGCCAGCGCCCAGCGCGTGGCCAGCGGATCCTGGCTGCGCTGCAGGGCGCGTTCGACCGCCTCACGCTGCCCGGCCTGCTCCAGCTGCTGCTGTAGCGCATCCAGCAGCGCCACCGCATGGCGACTGCTGCTGAACACCGGCTCGCCGGTCGCCAGCTCTTCGCCCAGGTAGGCGGCCGCAGCCTCTGCAGCATCGGCATCGAACGGCAACGCGTGGGATTGCGTGTACGCCAGCAGTGCCTCGGCCATTTCAGCACGCAACGCCAGCCGCCCTTCGTCGGACCCCAGCAGGCGTGCCAGCGCTTCGGCACCCATCTGTCGGCCCGGCCATTGCGCCACGGCTTCGCGCCGCTGCTCGGCAGCCCAGAACAGCAGTGCCAGCGCACGCACCCGCGGTGCATGGCGCAGGCTGCCGGCCGCCTGCTGCAGGGGCAGCAATGCACGCAGTATCAGTGCGGCATCATGGTCATGGATGCCGCGCTCGTAGCCTTCGCGGTAGCGCGGTGCGGCGAACGCACGCACGCGCTGGTCCAGTGCTTCGGGGGTGGCGGCTTCATGCTGCAACGTGGCCAGATCGAGGCCGTCGCTGCCCTCCTGCGCGGCCATCAGCAGGCTGCCGGCCAGATACTCGCCGCGATACAGCGTGGGCGATTCCGAGTCCAGGGTGACCGGCCAGAACGGCTTCAGTGCATCCAGCTCCGGGTCGTGCAGGGTTTCAAGGAAGTCGGTGCCGGTCAGGTGGATCGCCAGCGTATCGCCCCGCGGCAGCAGGGTCAGATCCAGCGCCTGGGTGTTGACGCTGAAGCGGTGCCGCGGTCCCAGCCGCACCACGTTGCCGCCCGCTTCGTACAGATCACTGCGGTCGCGCAGCTGGCGCACCGCCTGGTCACGCACGCCTTTCAGCCGCGCCTCGATGTCGTCGGCCTTGACGTTGTCATGCAACGCGCGCAGGCGTTCGGCCAGCTCACGCAGCTTGAGGATCAGCGGATCGCCGGCGAAGAACGCATTGAGCTCGTCGGCGGTGGCGAAGCGCTCGGTGCGCTTGGCCAGACCATCGAGAATGCGGTTGGCCGCATCCAGCACCGAACGCGCCTTGCGCTGGCGGTCATCCAGCAGTGCCTGCTTGTGCGTCTCGAAGGCTTCGACCAGCTCTTCGCGTTTGCTCAGGATGTCGCCGAGGAACTGCTCGTGTTCGCCGAACTGGCTTTCCAGCTCCTCCAACTGCACCAACAGGCGCGAAAGCTGCTCGTCGGCGCGTTCGGGGTCGGTGGCCAGCGCCAGCGCGCTGGTGATCGACTGCGAGAACAGCGCGAACTGCGCGGCAAACTGCGCCACGGCCTCGGCCGAACCCAGCGACCGGCGACGCTGGTCGGCGCGCGCGCGCGCCTGGTTGAGGCGCCCGTACAGCACCGAGATCGACTCGACCACGCGGGTGCGGGCAGTGGCATCGTCCACCTTCAGGCCGGCCATCAGCTCGGACAGCATGTCCAGGTCGGCGGCCATGCCACGCAACCCTTCCAGCTGCTCGTCCAGCTGGCGGGCGCTCTGTGCCTGCTGCGCCGCTTCATCCAGCGCCTGCAGGCGCGTGGCCAGCGGCGCCAGCGCGGCGTCGCCAGCGAGGAAATCACCCGTGGCGGCGCCGACGCGGTCCTGCGCCTCCACCAGCTCGGCCGCCATCACTTCGATGCGCGCGGTGTCGATGTAGCGCAGCTCGCGGATGGTCAACAGGCGTCCGCGCAGTGCAGTGATTGCGTTGAGGGCCTCGACGAAGGCCTGCACCTCGTTCCAGTTCTGCGGCTGCAGCCGGCCCAGCAGCGCCTTGTGCGCGGCCTCTGCCTCGACCATCGCCTGTGCCGACTGCTGGCGGATCGACTGCACCTTCTCGTATTCGTCCAGCACCGATTCGCCGGTGGCGCTGATCTGCCGCAGCAGCGCCTCGGCACCATCGCAGGCCGCGTCGCCCAGCCAGTGGTGGGCATCGAACAGGCGCCGGGTATCAGCTACCAGTCGCTGGTAACGCTGTACCGACACGTCCTGGCCATCGATCTCGCGTGCGAGGTTGAACAGGTTGGAAATGCCGCGCACCAGTTCGGCGTTGCCGATGCGGCCCATGAAGGTGTTGCCAGGCGGCCGGCTGGCGGCGAATTCGTCACTGCTGAACGGTGTGTGCCAGACCTGCATCGGATGGATGCGGGTGGGTTCGCTGCCTTCGGCATGGAACAGCACCATGCGCCCGTCCTGCAACAAGGCGTAGCCATGGCCGAACACCGGGTTCTGCAATATGCGCTGGATGGTGTTGTAGACGAACAGAGCCGAGCGCCCGCCCTCGCGCTCGTAGAAGATGTACAGCACGTCCTCGCCGTTCGGCGAACGGATACTGCGCTTGAACTGCATGCCGGCCATCGAGGCGTCGAATGCCTTGTGCTCGCCGCCCTGCAGGTAATAGCCGCCCGGGAAAATCACGCCGTGGTCTTCGGGCAGCTGCACGCAGGCCTGCACGATCGCATCGTTGCGCACGATGCCGCCGGTCAGCGTGTTGTAGATCAGGCCGCGCCATTCCGTCTCCCGGTAGGGCAGCACCTTCAGCAGGACCAGCGAACCAACCCGTGCGAATTCGAACTGGGCGTCGTCCAGCGACTGCGTACTGTCCTCCACCGGTTCGCTGTAGATGCCCTGCCCGGTTTCGGTGTTGTTCTCGACCTTGATGGTGAGGTCGCCGCCAGTGGTCTCCACGAACAGGGTGTCGAGGATGTTCAGGTGCGAATGGCGGCCATTGACCGCCAGGTCGCGGGTGGCCCTTGTCCATTCGAAGTCGAACGGCGGCGGCAGTGCGATATCGCGCTCGCCGCGCGCATCCAGATAGGTCAGCTCGCCATCGCGCGCCAGCGCCCAGCGGAACACGCGCACGTCGCTGCTGCGCTCGCCGATCTGGAACGAGGCCAGCAGCTTGTCGCCCACCACGATCAGCTGCAGCAGGCGTGCGTGCTTGTAGTAGGCGTACAGCTCGTTGAAGTCGTGCACGAAGCCGGGCTGGTCGAGGAAGCTGCCCTTCAGCTCCAGCGCGGCGACGTCGTAGCCGTCGCTGCCCTGCACCAACCGGTACAGGCCGAACACATCCTCGATACGGGTCTGGGTCTTCAGCCCGATGAACACGTTGTAGCCGAACAGCAGGCGGTCCGGCCCGACCTGCACGATGTCACGGCCGACGCAGTTGTTTTCGCTGCGGATGCGGAAGCGCCCGACCACCTCCAGGCGGCTGTCACCGAACTCGGCCAGGCGCTGGCGGTTGAGCGTTTCGGCCAGGCCCTGCAGGCGCTGGCCCTGCTCGGCCAGGCGGCGGCGCAGGACTTCGTAGGCGCCGCCTTGGGCAACGGCCTGGTCGACGGTATTGCCGCCGGCCTCCGGTGCAGTGGATTCGGCGGACGGATGGGTATCAGACATCAGCAGGCTTCCGGCTCACGGGCAGACGGCCGCGGTTGCGGCCGGCGCGGGAGGGCGATGGCCGCAGCAGCCATCGCCCGATGCATCAACGGGCGCTGTCGACCACGGTGGCCGACACGGTCGGCACCGCTTCGGCATCCTCGGCGATCTGGCGCGGTGCCGGTTCGGCCACGGCCACGCCCAGGTAGCGCTGCATCAGCTCCTGCACGATCGGGCTCTTGCCGGCGAAGCCTTCGATCGACTTGCCCAGCGACACCGCCTTGACCAGGTTCTCGAACATGCCGCCGTCGCCACCGACCAGGTCGATGTCGGCGTTGCGCAGCGCGCTGGCGATGACATTGGCGTTCTCGCGCGAGACTTCCTTGCCGGCCTCGATCGAGGCCAGCGCCTGCTTCAGGCTGTTGTCCAGCATCATGCGGAACTCTTCGTGGCCACGTGCCTGGTCGCTCAGCGAGGCAATGGCTTCGAACTTGCGCACCAGGCCTTCAGCCTCGGCCAGCAGCTTCTTCTGCACCACGCCCGCTTCTGCGTTGCCCAGCGATTCGGTGGCGGTGGCACGCGCCAGGCCCATCTTCTCTTCGCCCTGTGCCTGCGCCTGCAGGGTCTCGGCCAGTACGCGGGCCTCGTTGCTGCCTTGCTTCAGGCTGGCTTCGGCCTTGGCTTCGATCACGCGGGCCTCGGCAATGCCGACCTTCTCGATGGCCAGCGCCGAGGCTTCACGCACCTGCGCTTCGGCCAGGCCCGGCGCAGCCTGCTCGGCACGCAGCGCATCGGCCAGCAGGCGCTTGGCTTCGGCCTGCTTGCCGGCCGCTTCGTGCTCGGCCTGGGCCAGCGTGGTCAGTTCCACCGCGCGGTGCTTGGAGGCGGTCTCGCGCGCCTGCGCTTCCTTCACCTCGCGCACCAGCGATTCCTGCGCCTTGGCTTCGGCTTCCAGGATCAGCACCTGCTTCTGGCGGTCTGCCTCGGAAACCTCGCGCACTTCCTTGATGCGCTCTTCTTCCTGCGCCACGGTCTTGTCGATGGAGATGCGTTCGCGGGTGATGTTGGCCACGTCCATCTTGCCCTGCTCGACCACCTTGTCGCGCTCCACGCCCTGCAGCTGCACTTCGCGGTCGGTGGTGACCTGCTCCAGCTGGCGTGCGCGCTCCACGCGCTCGGCCTCGATGGCCACGGCACGCTGGCGGTTCTGCTCGGCCACTTCCACTTCGCGCAGGCGGTTCTGGTCGCGGATCTCGATCAGCTGCTGTGCTTCGATGCGGGCATTCTCGGACAGCTGGCGCTGCTCTTCCTGCACCTTGGCGGTCTCGGCCTCCTCGCGCGCGCGGATGGTCTCGATCTCGCGCTTCTGGCGTGCTTCGGCTTCGGCCTGCTGGCGTTCCAGCGCCAGCAGCGCTTCGCGCGCTTCCACGTTTTTCTTGGTGATGGCGAGCTTCTCGTTCTGCTCCAGCTCGTTGGTCACCACGTTCTGCGCGGCGGTCAGCTCGGTGATCTTGCGGATGCCCTGCGCGTCGAGGATGTTGAACTGGTCCAGCAGCGACTTCGGAGTCTGCTCCAGGTAATCGATCGCCACGTCTTCCAGCACGTAGCCATTGAGGTCATTGCCGATCACCGCGATGATCTCGTCGCGGAACTCCTGGCGCTTCTCGAACAGTTCGGTGAAGTCGAACTTCTTGCCGACCGTCTTCAGCGCTTCGGAGAACTTGGCGTTGAACAGCTCGTCGACGGCATGCTTGTCCGATGCACGGTCGGCACCGATGGCCTTGGCCACGCGCAGCACGTCGGCCTGGGTCTCGTTCACCCGCAGGTAGAACGCCACGGCGATATCGGCACGCATGTTGTCGCGGCAGATCAGGCCTTCCTTGCCGCGGCGGTCGATCTGCAGGGTGATCAGGCTGATCCGCATCAGCTCGGCGCGGTACAGCACCGGGATGATCAGCGCACCGGTGAAGTGCACCTTGGGCGTGGAGCTCATGTCGTTGACGATCAGGGCCACGCCCTGGTCGACCTTGCGGTAGAAGGCCTTGAACAGCCCGGCCACGCCCAGCAACAGGACGAGCAGGCCGCCGGCGACGGCCAGGATCGGTAAGAGGGATGCCAACGTCATTGATGATTCTCCTTGTTGCCCGGAAGCAGGTTGTCCTGGAAATCAAGGGCGATCGCATCGGCGCGGACCACCCGGTAATAGTGTTGCTCGGCCATATGCTCGACCAGCACGATGCGCTCGCCACGCTGCAGTTCGATGTCGCTGCGGATCTGCAGCACCAGCCCGGCACCGCCATCATCGACAGTGGCATGACCGCTGCGTGCGTCCACTTTCGGCGATGCGACCACGCCGATCCGGCCCAGCAGCGATGCCTGCGGCACCGGCCGCAGGCGCAGCAGGAAGCGCCGGACCGGGCGCAGGATCAGCGCGGTAAGAGGTACCGCAGGCAGCGGTGCCAGCACCGCCACGAGCGTACCCAGGCCCCAGCGCAGCAGGTCCGGCAGCGGCAGCAATGCGAACAGGTGGATGAAATAGGTGATGAGCCAGCCGAACAGGCCCAGCAGGGTGACCACCACCATGATCGGGACGCCGCCCAGGCCCCAGCGCGCCAGCATGGCCGACAGGCCACTGAGGTCGGTCCCCGCCTCGAGTCCGCCATCGGCGCCGAGATTGCCGAAACCGTCATCGACCAGGCCGAACGCCGCAACTGCCCAATACATCACCGACACCAACAGCAGAATGCTGTACGGCAGCGTCGGGTAACCGAGCACGACGGTGAGAAACTCCTGCATCGCTTGCCTTCCTGGGCTATGGGCGGCGGCCGCCCGTTCGGGGCGCGCCGTGCGCGTCCCGTCGATCCCCACGCCAGCCTTCGTGGCAGGCGTGCTTGGGACCATCCTATGTGAAGAATGCGTGCAGGCTCAAATCCGGGCGCTGATCAGGGTAAATAGTGACGCGAATCACTCGAGAACCGTGCAATCGGCGCGGCGTACTTCCTCGACGAACGTGCGCATCTTGTAGCCGTCCTTGATGCCCGGCTCCAGTTCGATGCCGCTGGAGACATCCACGCCCCACGGCAGGGTGGCCAACACCGCGTCGTAGACGTTTTCCGGGTTCAGCCCGCCGGCCAGCAGGAACGGGCGATGCAGGCCGGTCGGGATCCGGCCCCAGTCGAAGGCCACGCCGGTACCGCCACCGCCGCCCGGCGCATGGCTGTCGAACAGGAAGCCGGCGGCGCTGGGATAGCGCAGCTGCAGGGTGCGGGCGTTGATCTCTTCACGCCCGCCCATGGCGATCGCCTTCAGGTAGGGCATGTTGAAGCTGCGGCAGAAGCTCTCGTCTTCCTCGCCGTGGAACTGCAGCAGGGTCGGCCTTACCGTGCGCAGTACCTCGCGCACCTCTTCCTTGCTGTTGTTGCGGAACAACGCCACCACGTCGACCATCGGCGCGATCGCCTGGCGCATCGCGCGTGCCTCGGCCGGGGCGACCCGGCGGCTGCTTTCACGGGCAAAGATGAAACCCACCGCGTCCACACCCAGTTCACCGGCCAGGCGGACGTCGCCGGCCCGGGTCATGCCACAGAACTTGATGCGTGTGCGGTAGTAGGAGCGGCTCATAGCGTGACCTCGGCGGGCAGATGCCAGTTGTCGGGGTACAGGGGCCCAAGGAACACCAGGCCCTGCGGCGGTGCGGTGGGACCGGCTACGGTGCGATCGCGCCCGGCCAGCAGTTCGGCGATCCATTCCACCGGCTTCTCGCCACTGCCCACCAGGATCAGCGATCCGACGATATTGCGGACCATGTGATGAAGGAATGCATTGCCCTGCACGGCGACCTCGATCACCTCGCCCTGGCGGCTGACCTGCAGTGACTGCAGTTCACGCCGTGCATGCAGCGCCTGGCATTGCACCGAGCGGAACGCGCTGAAGTCGTTCTCGCCAAGCAGGGCCTGGCCGGCGGCATGCATCAGGCCCGCGTCCAGCGCACGGCGCTCCCAGCTGAGGGTCTGCCGCTGCAGCGCCGGCCGCACTTCGCGGTTGAGCAGGCGGTAGCGGTAGCGGCGCGCACGCGCCGAGAAACGGGCATGGAAATCATCGGCCACCGGCACGCACCAGCGCACCGCGATCGAGCGCGGCAGGCGGGTGGTGGTGCCCAGCATCCAGGCGCGCGGATCGCGCACCACGTCGGTATCGAAATGGACGACCTGGCATTGGCCGTGCACGCCGGCATCGGTACGGCCGGCACAGACCACCTGCAGCGGCGCATCGGCCACCGACGACAGGGCCTGCTCAAGGCTGGCCTGCACGCTGGGGCCGCCCTCGCCAAGGTTCTGCCAGCCCCTGAAATCGCTGCCGTCGTATTCGACGCCAAGCGCGTAACGCATGTGCTACCTCGATGTTGCGGGTGGGGCGGCGCTCAGGCCGGATCGCGTTCGGACCAGACCGCCAGTTCGTTGCCACCGGGCTCGACGAACTGGAAGCGGCTGCCGCCGGGGAAAGAGAACACCGGCCGCACGACCTCACCGCCAGCGCTGCGCACCGCCGCTTCGATCGGCGCCAGCTGGTCGGCATACAGCACCAGCAGCGGCGCTCCGCTGTCACTGGCCCGTTGCGGCTTGCCGCGGAAGAAGCCGCCCTGCAGGCGGCCATCGTCGAAGGCGGTGTAGTCGCTGCCATAGTCGACGAACGACCAGCCGAATGCCTTCTCGAAGAAGGCGCGGCTGGCCGCGGGATCGATGGAGGCGAATTCAACGTAGTCGATGCGATGCTCGCGGCTCATGGCACGATCCTTGTCGGTGGGGTCGGTCACGGCAGGCGGGCCAGCAGTTCGCGGGCCTGGGCCTGGCAGTGCAGGTCGCCGCCCTCGGCCACTTCCTGCAGCAGGGTACGGGCGGTCTGGGCATCGCCCAGATCGAGGTAGGCAATGGCCAGCTCCAGGCGCTCCTGCCCGGCACGCGGCGCCCAGCCGGCATCATCGGCCGGTGCAGCGGCGGCGTCTTCGTGCGCGGCCGCGGCCAGCATGTC
Source organism: Stenotrophomonas sp. SMYL41 (assembly GCF_036319965.1). Classification (NCBI taxonomy): domain Bacteria; kingdom Pseudomonadati; phylum Pseudomonadota; class Gammaproteobacteria; order Lysobacterales; family Lysobacteraceae; genus Stenotrophomonas; species Stenotrophomonas sp. SMYL41. The sequence goes on from NZ_JAWIRX010000006.1 coordinate 95,140, forward strand.
GTGCGGCGCGCCACTGGAAACGTCGCTGTCATGGGACTCGGCCGGCAGGTCGAACACACCGCGGAACTGCGGTTGCTGTTCGGCGTGCAGCGCATAGTCCGGCACAGCCACCTCGCCAGGGACCGCCTGCGCGTCCGGTCCATCCTGCACGGAGGCGACCGGTGCGGGGCTGTCCGGCGTGGCCACCGGTTCGTCCCAGCGCGGCAGGTCGGTGACTGCCTCGGGCAGCTCCACCACGTCGTCATCGCGCAGCGTCTGCGCCTGCCAGTCGGCCTGGGCAGCGATGTCGACAACCGGTTCGGCAGCCATGTCATCCTGCACCTCCATTTCGGTCGCCCAGGCCGGCATCGCCGGCTCCTGGCGGCCACTGTCGGACACCGCCGTCGACCACGAAGACTGCTCGGCCAGCGTATCCAGCGCTGCGCCCGCCGGTACCGCAGCGGCCAGGCCGGCGGCATCGCCTTCTTCGCGCAGCGGCGGCAGCGGCGACGGCTTGCGACGACGCAGCAGCCAGGCCGCACCGGCCGCCAGCAACAGCACCGGCAGACCCAGCCAGTACCACGGCGTTGCCGCATCGCGGGCATCCGGTGCCTGCGCCAGGCGCTGCTGCGCAGCGGCCAGGTCGTTGTCCTTCATCGCGATCAGCGACTGCTGCTGTTCCTTGAGTTTTTCCAGGTCGGCCACGCGCTGCTTCAGCTCGCCGATCTCGGCATCGCGGGTCGCGATGTCCTCGCGGGCCTGGCGCAGTTGTTCGTTGCCCAGCATGTCACCCTCGCTGCCGGCTCCAGTGCCGGTGGTTGTGCCCGCGTGCGCGGCGTCGGAGGCCAGCGCCGGAGCGATTTCAAGTCGTGCCCCATTGGCCGCAGCCTGGGAAGAAGCGTTCGTGGTTGCCGCCCTGGCGGCCGCGGCGACGGTACCCGCAGGTTGCGGCACGGTGCGCGCCTGCCGCCACTGCGCGGCGTGTTCGCGCACCAGCGCTGCGGCCTCGCCAGCATCGACCGCTGCCAGCGCATCGCTGCCAGGCATGCGAAGCACGGCGCCCTGCTTGAGCAGGTTGATGTTGCCACGGATGAAGGCTTCCGGGTTGGCACGCAGCAGGGCGATCATCGCGCGGTCGCGGCTGACCTGGCTGCCGCGGGCCATCGCGCTGGCGATCTGCGAAAGGGTCTGCCCACGCTGGACGGTGACGCTGCCATCGGGCGCTGATGCAGGGGCAGGTGCAGCCGCTGCACGCGGGCGAACCGGAGCGGGTGCCGGCGTGGCGGCGGTGGCGGACGGCGCAGGCACGCTCGCGCTCTCCGCAGCGGCGGGCGCAGCGGCGACGTCACGGGCGATGGTGTTGGAGAGCGTACCCGCGGGCGCAACGATTTCCGGCTCGGCCACGGCCAGTGCGCTGGAGGGTGCATCGACCAGTGCCGAGTACTCACGCACCAGGCGGCCCTGGCCCCAGTCGGCCTCGATCAGGAAGCTCAGCGACGGGGTCTCGACCGGCGTCTGCGAGGTCACACGCACCACCGCCCTGCCCTGTGCATTGCGGGTCAGCTCGAACTGCAGTTCGCCAACCAGGCCGGTCGGCCGCTGCAGGCCGACGCGCTCGAAGGTGACCGGTGAGGCCAACGCGACACGCAGATTCTCCAGCTCGGACGGATCGGCGGAGATCACCGGGATTTCGGCCAGCAGGGGCTGGCCCGGCCTGGACAGCACACGGATGTCGCCCAGACCCAGGGCAAGCACCGAACTGCTGGCCAGGGCCAGCAGCGCGGTGGAAAGATAGAGGAGCGGGCGCTTTGCGCCCCTGGCCCGTTTATTCATGGGCGACACTATAAAGCGTGCGGACCGCGGTCCGCACCCATGCAGAGCCGAGCCCGTGCCCGGCTGCGCAGCCTGGTAGTGCCGGCCGCTGGCCAGCAAGCACTTCAGCCCACGGATCAGGGCAATGCCGGCCAGCGGCCGGCACTACCGGTGAGGCAACCGCAGTGATCAGCGCGGCTCGGCGGCAACCAGCTCGGCCAGCTGCACGGCATTCAGGGCCGCGCCCTTGCGCACATTGTCCGACACGATCCACAGGTTCAGGCCGCGCGGGTGCGACAGGTCCTCACGGATGCGGCCGACATACACCGCGTCGGTACCCGATGCATGGGTGACCGGGGTCGGGTAACCACCGGCCTCGTGGCGGTCGACCACTTCGATACCCGGCGACTGCTCCAGCAGCGCGCGTGCTTCGGCCACGGTGACCTTGTCGCGGGTCTCGATCGCCACCGATTCGGAGTGGCCGTAGAACACCGGCACGCGCACCGCAGTGGGGTTCACCAGGATGCTGTCGTCGCCGAGGATCTTGCGGGTCTCCCAGATCAGCTTCATCTCTTCCTTGGTGAAGCCGTTGTCCTGGAAGTCGTCGATGTGCGGGATCAGGTTGAAGGCGATCTGCACCGGGAAGCGCTGCGGATCGATCTCCTGGAAGCTCAGCAGCTGGCCGGTCTGCTTGCCCAGCTCCTCGGTGGCCGAACGGCCGCCGCCGGACACCGACTGGTAGGTGGAGACGTTGATGCGCTCGATGCCGTACTTGCGGTGCAGCGGCGCCAGCGCCACCAGCATCTGCATGGTCGAGCAATTCGGGTTGGCGATGATGCCGCGCGGACGGTTGGCGACCTGTTCCGGATTGACCTCGGACACCACCAGCGGCACGTCATCGTCGTAACGGAAGGCCGAGGAGTTGTCGATCACCACCGCACCGGCGGCGGCGAACTTCGGTGCGTATTCCTTGGACACGCTGCCGCCGGCCGAGAACAGCGCGATCTCGACACCGCTCGGATCGAAGGTGGCCAGGTCCTGGACCGTGACCTTCTGGCCGTTGAACTCGATTTCGCCGCCAGCCGAACGCTCGGAGGCGAGGACGCTCAGGGTACCAACCGGGAAATCACGCTCGGCCAGGATCGACAACATGGTCTCGCCGACGGCACCGGTGGCACCGACGACGGCGACGTGGAAACTGCGCTGTGCATTGCTCATGGGGGAAACTCTCATGGAAACGGGGATGGGGAAAATCACGCACGACAGCTGGGTTCGGGGAACCTCCTCAAGCGGGGCGCGCGGAGGTTCCCTATCGTTTCCCGGTTTTTTTGCCCAGGGTCACGCGCGCGGCCATCGCCGCGTCAGCGTTGATCGCGCTCGGCATGCGCGACGGGCCGCCGTCCAGGCCGAGCCCGGCGAGCAGATTATCGACGGCCAGCTGTACCATCGCCGTGCGCGTGGCCAGCGAGGCACTGCCGATGTGCGGAGTGAGCACGACGTTGCGCAGCGCCAGCAGTTCCGGGCGCACCGTCGGCTCGCCCTCGTACACATCCAGGCCGGCGGCAGCAAGGCGACCGTTGGCCAGCGCATCGGCCAGCGCGATCTCATCGACCAGTCCACCGCGGGCGATGTTCACCAGCGTGGCCGACGGCTTCATCTTCGCCAGCGCGGCGGCGTCGATCAGATGATGCGAGGCCGGCGTGTATGGCAGCACCAGCAGCAAGTGGTCGGACTGCGCCAGCAGCGTATCCAGGTCCACATAGGTGGCCCCCACTTCCGCTTCGGTCGCGGCCGGCAGCTGCGAGCGGTTGTGGTACAGCACCTTCATGCCGAAACCGTGCGCGCCGCGGCGGGCGATGCCCTGGCCGATGCGGCCCATGCCGAGGATGCCCAGTGTGCTGCCGTGGATGTCGGCACCGAGCATGGTCTGGAACGACCACTGCTGCCAGTGCCCTTCGCGCAGCCAGCGCTCGGACTCGGTGATGCGGCGCGCGGTGGCCATCAGCAGGGCGAAACCGAGATCGGCGGTGGTCTCGGTAAGGACGTCCGGCGTGTTGCTGGCCAGGATGCCGGCCGCGCTGAGCGCGTCGACGTCCAGGTTGTTGTAGCCCACCCCGACATTGGCGATCACCTGCAGCTGTGCGGCGCCGGCCACCTGGGCCGCACCGACGCGCTCGTTGAGGGTGATGACCGCGCCATCGGCGCTGGCCAGCTGTTCGGCGATCTGGTCGGGCGACCAGGCGGTGACCGTGTCGGTGCTGCGCAGCTGCACGCGATCGCGCAGCGGCGCGATGGCCGCGTCGATCAGCGGCTGGCTCACCCACACAGTCGGCCGCGTGTCAGCCATCGATCTGCCCGGGAATGCGCGGGGTGATCGTGCCGACATCGCCACACTGCGCGCGGTGGCGCAGCGCCTGGTCCATCAGCACCATCGCCACCATCGCCTCGGCGATCGGGGTGGCACGGATGCCGACGCAGGGATCGTGGCGGCCGGTCGTGACCACTTCGACCACGTTGCCGGCGGTATCCAGCGACGGGCCCGGCAGGCGCAGGCTGGAGGTCGGCTTCAACGCGATCGACGCGACCACCGGCTGGCCGGTGGAAATGCCACCGAGGATGCCGCCGGCATGGTTGCTGGCGAAGCCCTGCGGGGTCAGCAGGTCGCGGTGTTCGGTGCCCTTCTGCGCGGCGCTGGCGAAACCGTCGCCGATCTCCACGCCCTTCACCGCGTTGATGCTCATCAGCGCGGCAGCGAGTTCTCCATCAAGCTTGCCGTAGATCGGCTCGCCCCAGCCTGGCGGCACGTTGTCGGCGACCACGTCCACGCGCGCACCGACCGAATCTCCGGACTTGCGCAGCGCATCCATGTATGCCTCCAGCTCGGGCACCTGTGCCGCGTGCGGCCAGAAGAACGGATTGCCTTCCACCGCCGACCAGTCGAAACCGGCCGGGGTGATGTCGCCCAGCTGCGACAGGTAGCCACGCACGGTGACGCCGAAGCGCTCGGCAAGCCACTTCTTGGCGACCACGCCGGCGGCCACGCGCATGGTGGTCTCGCGCGCCGAGGAACGGCCGCCGCCGCGCGGGTCGCGGATGCCGTACTTGTGCCAGTAGCTGTAGTCGGCATGGCCCGGGCGGAACTGCTGGCCGATGTTGGCGTAGTCCTTGCTGCGCTGGTCGGTGTTGCGGATCAGCAGCGCGATCGGGGTGCCGGTGGTCAGGCCCTCGTACACGCCGGACAGGATCTCGACCTCATCGGCCTCGCGCCGTGCCGAGGTGTGCCGGCTCTTGCCGGTGGCGCGGCGCTGCAGGTCGTGGGCGAATTCGGCCGCGTCCAGCGCCAGCCCCGGCGGGCAGCCATCGATCACGCAGCCGATGGCCGGCCCGTGCGACTCGCCGAACGTGGTGACGGTGAACAGCTTGCCGAACGAATTGGAGCTCACGGGCGCTGCGCCGCCAGTTCGGTGATGCGTGCGCTGTGGGCAATCAGCTCGCGGCATTCAACCGCGAAGATGCCCATCTGGCCGACCTTGAATTCGATCCAGGCGAAATCGACTTCCGGCAGCAGCTTGACCAGATGCTGTTCGGACTCGCCCACTTCACAGATCAGCAGGCCGTCTTCGCTCAGGTGCAGCGGCGCGTCGCGCAGGATCTTCAGCACCAGGTCCAGGCCATCGTCACCGGCACGCAGGCCCATTTCCGGCTCGTAGGAGTATTCCTTCGGCAGCGCATCGGTCTCGTCGTTGGTGACGTACGGCGGATTGGTGACGATCAGGTCGTAGTGGCGGCCGGACAGGCCATTGAACAGGTCCGACTTGATCAGGTTGACGTTGTACGCCTGCAGCCGCTCCCGGTTTTCTTCAGCCAGCGACAGCGCGTCTTCGCTCAGGTCGACGCCGTCCACCTGCCAGTTGGGGTAGTAGTGGCCCATGGCGATGGCGATGCAGCCCGAACCGGTGCACAGGTCCAGCGCACGGTACACGTCGCGGCCGGCCAGCCAGGGCTCGAAGCCGCACTCGATCAGTTCGGCGATCGGCGAGCGCGGCACCAGGGCGCGCTTGTCGCTCTTGAAGCTCAGGCCGGCAAACCAGGCCTCACCCGTCAGGTAGGCGGCCGGGATGCGTTCGTCGATGCGGCGCTGGAACAGCTCCAGCACGCGCAGCTTCTCGGCCTGCAGCAGGCGCGCCTGGCCGTAGGCCGGGCCGAGGTCGTGCGGCAGGTGCAGGCTGTGCAGCACCAGCTGGGTGGCCTCGTCCAGCGCGTTGTCGTAGCTGTGCCCGAAGGTCAGCCCGGCTTCGTTGAAACGGCTGGTGCCGTAGCGGATCAGATCGATGATCGTGTGGAGTTCGGCGGCCGTTTCAGCGGTCATGGCGGTACTGCGGGCAAAGTGGCCCTCGATTATAGGGGCTGGCGCCCGCGGCGGCATCCGTTGCGGCGGAAACGATCGGGCCACAGCCGGTATGATGGAGCCCATTTCGCGCGGGAGCCCCCATGTTCAATCGCAACGCCGGCATCATCCTGCTGATCGCCCTGGCGGCGGGGCTCGGCCTGCTGGCCGCCCAGCAGGTGTTCGCGCCGAAGCCGCCGGCCAACGCCCCGGCCACCGAAGCGATCACCCTGTACCCGCAGCCGCGTGAACTGCCCGATTTCAACCTGGCCCAGTCCGATGGCACCCGCCTGATCCCGGGCGAACTGAAGGGCCACTGGACCCTGGTATTCCTGGGCTTCACCTTCTGTCCCGACGTCTGCCCGACCACCCTGGCCGAGCTGGCCGGCGCGCAGAACCAGTGGGAGGCCCTGCCCGATGGCCTGCGCCCGCGCGTGCTGTTCATCTCGGTCGACCCGGACCGCGACAGTGCCACCCGCCTGGGCGAGTACGTGCACGGCTTCCACAAGGACACCCTGGCCGCCACCGCCGATATCCCCTCGCTGGAGCGCTTCGCCACCTCGCTGGGCTTCGTGTTCCAGAAAGTGCCCGGCAAGCATTTCGACGAGAATCCCGAGGATTACACCGTCGAGCATTCGGCCAGCCTGGCCGTGCTCGACCCGCAGGGCCGTCTTGCCGGCCTGGTGCGCCCCCCGTTCAACGCGCCGGCCATTGCCCGCGACCTGCAGAAGCTGACCGAGAAAACCGCCCCATGAGCCTCACCACCGCCCTGACGTATGCCCTGCCCCATCGCCTGCTGTCCTCGATGGCGCGTTCGCTGGCGTACTCGGACGATCCGCGCGTGTCGCGCTGGCTGATCGACACGGTCACCCGCAAGTTCAACGTCAACCTGGATGAAGCAGCCAACCCGGACCCGCGCAGCTACGCGACCTTCAACCAGTTCTTCACCCGTGCACTGAAGCCGGGCGCGCGCGTGGCCGATGCCGATCCACGCAGCCTGGTGATGCCGGCCGACGGCCGCATCAGCCAGCTCGGCAGGATAGAGGCCGGCCGCATCTTCCAGGCCAAGGGCCAGTCGTTCACCGCCGCCGAACTGCTGGGCAGTGACGAGGACGCCAAGCCGTACAACGACGGCCTGTACGCCACCGTGTACCTGTCGCCGCGCGACTACCACCGCGTGCACATGCCGTGGACCGGCACCCTGCGCGAAACCGTGCACGTGCCGGGGCGCCTGTTCAGCGTCGGCCCGGCCGCCGTCAACGGCGTGCCGCGCCTGTTCGCGCGCAACGAGCGCCTGGTCTGCCATTTCGATACCAGCTTCGGCCCGATGGTCAGCGTGATGGTCGGTGCGCTGCTGGTGTCCGGCGTGGAAACCGTTTGGAGCGGCGAGGAGATTCCGGCCTACGGTGATCGCATCACCCGCAAGGACTACCGCGGCCAGGGCATCCAGCTGGAGCGCTTCGCCGAAATGGCGCGCTTCAACTACGGTTCGACCGTGATCGTGCTGCTGCCGCCGGGCGTGGCCGAGTTCGCCCCGCAGCTGGGCGCCGAAAGCCCGGTGCAGCTGGGCCAGGCGCTGGCGAAGCTGCGCTGACAAAAAGGGGACGGAGGGGATCAAGTCGTTCATGCATGAACGACTTGATCCCCTCCGTCCCCTTTTTTGTTGTTACTGCAGGGCCGGGGCCGGGCCGACGTCCATGCCGTCGTAGTCTTCCACTCCCCGCTCCGCGGCCAGCGCCGCGAATTCCTGGTTGCGGCGGTCCAGCGAGGCTTCATCGTGGATCTCCACGCGCTCCACGTGCAGCACGTGGAACGGCGCGCCGCCCTCTTCCGGCTCCTGCTCGAACAGTTCCACGAAGGCATAGCCCTGCGCCTGCAGGTGATCCGCCAGCGCCTGCAGCGGCTCGGCACTGGAGTGGACGAAGAAGTAACCCCACAGCAACGGGCCGTTGATATCCCAGTCGGTGTTCTCGCGGAGGTTGGCGAACAGGTTGCGGGTGGCTTCGAGGTCCATGCGGGTTCCAGGGATCGGGGGGATTACTTGTCGCAGCCCTGCAGCTTCAGCGTCTGGCCGTGGCGCAGGCTGTAGGCAGGGGCCTTCAGGCCATTGGCGCGGGCCAGGGTCGGCACGTCGCACTGGAACTTCGCCGCGATGGCGCCCAGGGTTTCGCCCCTGGCCACCTTGTGGCTGCGCACCGGTTTGTTGGGCCGCGCGGCCGGACGCGGCGTGGCCACCGGAGCGACCGGGGTGGTCGGTACGCTGGTGGAGGCAGCGGCGTCGGCCACCGGCACCACCCCGCCGACGGCCACGCTGCCGGTGTAGCTGGTTGCGGCCGGGCGCTTGATCGCCGCGTTCAGATCGGCGGTGATCAGGGTGCGCGCGAGGTCGGCGCGCGGGCCACTGACGCAGTTGCGCTGGTACAGGCCCGCGATGCGGGTGGTGGCGTTGATCAGCGTACCGGCCGGAATCCAGCCATCGGCTTCATAACGCGGGTTGAGATTGCGCAATGCACGCATGTAGCCATCGCGGGTACCGTGGCTGCCCAGGCAGATGGTCAATTCGTAGATGGTGGTGGACCTGGCCAGACGCAGCGTGGCGGGCTGCGCGCTGATCTTCGGGAACTCCACGCCGTACTGCTGCGGGTGCAGGAAGATCCAGGCCGCAGCGATCACCATCGGCACGTAGTCCTTGGTTTCACCGGGGAACTGGTTGTAGACGCTGTCGGTCCAGAAGCTCTGGCCACCGCTCTGCTTGAACACGCGCGCGGCACGACCTTCACCACCGTTGTAGGCGGCCACCGACATTTCCACGTTGTTGTTCAGTTCGCGCAGGCGCTCGTTGAGATAACTGGCGCTGGCTTCGGCGGCGCTGCGCGCGTCGAAGCGGGTGTCGAAACCGGTGCCGTCCGGGCCGAGGCCGAAGCGGCGTCCGGTGGCCGGCATGAACTGCATCAACCCGGCGGCGCCCGCACGCGAGGACGCATGCACGCGGCCGTTGGATTCCTTGGCCATGATGCCGAACAGCAGCGCCTCGGGCAGGCCGCGTTTTTCCCATTCCGGCCACATCACTGCGCGCAGGTTCTGGTAATTCTCGTAGCTGGTGAGCAGTGCCGGGCGCATGTCGGTCAACCAGCGGCGGATGCCGGCCTGTACCGCCGGGTTGTACTCGACCATGCTGTCGAAGGCGTGCCGTTTATCGTTCAGCAGCGCGGCGGCACGCGCCGCCTCGGGCACGTCCGCGGTGAGCGGGCCGATATGGTCGGGGTCGGCTTCCAGGCGGTCACCGCCCTCGTCGGCCACGTCATCGCTGGCGGCGGCATCAGCGTCGTGCTTGAGCAGGCGCTTGTAGCTGGCCAGCAGGGTGCCCATCTGGCAGCCCTTCTGCTTCACGCAGTCGTTGAGGACATCTTCCATGTCCTCCAGCGCGGCATCGGCCTCGTTGCTGCCCTTCGGGTCGGCATTGGCGGCCAGCAGCAGGGCGTCGCTGTAGCGCTTTTCGGCGGCGGTCATGCGCTGTTGCAGCGCATCCACCTTCACCTTGTCCCGGGCCGAAACCCGCTGCGCATGGGCGTCGGGTGCCAGGGAAACCAGGCCGGCCAGGGCCAACAGCGGCCAACCACGGGAAATCAGGACAGGAACGGGCATTGATGGCACTGTGTGCGAAACAGGCAGGCAGAGTAGCGGCGCCGCCAAGGTCCGGGCAAGCCGACCTTCGGACCGTCACGGCCGGCGGTTAACATTGGACTATTCATCACAAGGGCTGGACCATGGATCCGATTCTGCTCGGCAAAGGCATTACCGACGATATTGCCGTCACCCTGCTGCCGAAACTCGGCAACCGTCACGGCCTGGTGGCCGGCGCCACCGGTACCGGCAAGACCGTGACCCTGATGACCCTGGCCGAAGGGTTTTCGCGCCTCGGCGTGCCGGTGTTCCTGGCCGATGTGAAGGGTGATGTCTCCGGCCTGGCCGTACCCGGCAGCGGTGCCGAGAACCTGCTCAAGCGTGCCGCCGAGATCGGCGTGGCCGACTATGCGCCGACCGCCAGCCCGACCCTCTTCTGGGACCTGTACGGCAAGCTGGGCCACCCGGTACGCACCACCGTCAGCGAGATGGGCCCGACCCTGCTGGCGCGCATCCTCGAGTTGAACGACACCCAGTCCGGCGTGCTCGACATCGTGTTCAAGCTGGCCGACGACCGCGGGCTGCTGCTGCTGGACATGGACGACCTGCGCGCCCTGCTCGGCCTGGTCGCGGAGGAGCGCAAGGACATCTCCACCGAGTACGGCCTGGTCAGTGCGCAGTCGATCGCCGCGATCCAGCGTTCGGTGCTGCGCCTGGCGCAGGATGGCGGCGAGAACTTCTTCGGTGAGCCGGCGCTGGAGCTGGCCGACATCATGCGGGTCAACCACGACGGCCGCGGCGTGATCGGCATCCTCGCCGCCGACCAGCTGGTCCTCAAGCCCAAGCTGTACTCCACCTTCCTGCTGTGGCTGCTGTCGGAGCTGTTCGAGCAGCTGCCGGAAGTGGGCGACCTGGACAAGCCGAAGCTGGTCTTCATCTTCGACGAGGCCCACCTGCTGTTCGACGATGCACCGCCATCGCTGGTGCAGCGCATCGAACAGGTGGTGCGCCTGATCCGTTCCAAGGGCGTGGGCGTGTACTTCTGCTCGCAGTTCCCCGACGACGTGCCGGGCAACATCCTCGGCCAGCTCGGCAACCGCGTGCAGCACGCGCTGCGTGCGTTCACCCCGCGCGACCAGAAGGCGGTGAAGACCGCGGCCGAGACGTTCGTGCCGAACCCTAAGCTGGACGTGACCAAGGTATTGAGCCAGCTCGGTACCGGCGAGGCCCTGGTCTCCACGCTGCAGGACAAGGGCGTACCGATGCCGGTGCAGCAGACGATGATCGCGCCGCCACGCTGCCGGATGGGGCCGATCACCGAGGCCGAGCGCGCCCAGGTGCGTGCCGGCAGCCCGGTCGGCAGCCGCTACGACACCGCGATCAACCGCGAATCGGCCGCCGAACTGCTGGCCCAGCGCGCGCAGAAGGCGACCGAACAGGCGCAGGCACCTGCCGCACGCAGCCGTGAGCAGGACGAAGCGCAGGAAGGTGGTTTCGGCCAGGCGATCAAGGATGCGATCTTCGGCACCAAGCGTCGCCAAGGCATGATCGAGACCATGGCAAAGCAGACCACCCGCACCGTCGGCACCAAGCTGGGCAACCAGATCGTGCGCGGCATCCTCGGTGGCATCTTCGGCGGCAAGCGCTAGCTGCCCCTGCTGGGCTCGGATCCCTTTCCGCTGGAAAGGGGTCCGACCCCGCTCCCCCACCGCTCCCCCTCGAATAGAAGTCGTATTTCATGTCGCGTTGGCGCCCCCCCGCAGAAAAAAGCACCGCCCTGATCACCGCCTCCGGGCATGCGCGGCTGAAGTCCGAACTGGATGAGCTGTGGCGTGTGCGCCGCCCGGAGGTGGTGAAGGCGCTGGCCGCCGCTGCCGCGGAAGGCGACCGTTCGGAGAACGCCGAGTACACCTATCGCAAGAAGCAGCTGGGCGAAATCGACCGCCGCGTGCGCTACCTGACCAAGCGGCTGGAATCGCTGCGCGTGGTCGATACCACGCCGACCGATCCGCAGGCAGTGTTCTTCGGTGCGTGGGTGGAACTTGAGAACGTGGACAGCGGCGACACCAGCCGCTACCGCATTGTCGGGCCGGATGAGACCGACGCCGGGCTGGGCTGGATCAGCATCGACTCACCACTGGCGAGGGCGCTGCTGAAGAAACGGCTGGAGGACGAGTTCTCGGTGGAACTGCCCGGCGGGCAGTTCACCTTTGCGGTGATCGGGGTGGAGTACGAGCCTGTATAGCGTCGAGCCGGTCTCGACTGCGTTGTCCAACAGTCGAGGGTGGCTCGACGCTACAGAAGCAACAACGGCGGCGGGTACGCGCGTCCTGCACGCAGCGGGCGGAAATAACCGGTATTGCGATAGAAGGCGGCATCCTGCACGTCGTGCCAGCCGGGAATGCCGGCCAATGGCAGGGGCCGCAGCTGCAGCGGATCGGTCACTACCCTGCCCTCGGCGATGGCCGCGGTCACTGCGTCAACACAGTCAGCATCGGCATCGCCCCGCACCACCACGCACTTGCCCACCAGCAATCGCCCGGGCAGCAGCGCCTGTTCCATCAGCGCATGCCCGAATACCGCGGCAATGGCGATGTCACCGCCCTGCCAGCGCGACGGCTCGAACAATGCAGGCCAGTCATGCCCGTCCCACGCGCGCAGCAACGTGCCATCGCGCACACGCACGATCACGCCGGTTTCGTCGAACTGGGTCAGCGCCGCCTGTGCACGGTTGCGTTGGCCCGGCGGCATCGCCTCGATATGCCGGCACTGCTGCGCATTGAGCACCTGCTTGAGCTGCGGGTAACGGGCCCACACCAGCGCGTTGAACAGGTCATGCCAGTTGTCGGCGCGGGTGGCGATGCGGCCCTGCGCGATGCGGGCTTCGTAGTGCAGACCGTCGGCCAGCAGCGTGGCATCCTGCTCGACCAGCTGCTTGCCGGGCAGCACGAGGCGTGCCTCGAGCGCTGCAACGGACGGCCACCCCGGGCCTTCCAACAGATCACGAACGTCGCGCAATCCGGCAAACAGCGGGTGCCCGAACACCTGCGGATCGACCGCCGCACGTGGCGGCGGCACGAAGCGGCGGACGCCGCCCCCGTCACCGGCGGCGGCCGTCGCTGCGGTCACAGCATCCTGAGGTCGAATGCCGGGCGGGTAGCGGCGGGCAGCGCGTCACCGTACAGGTCGTGCTCGTCGCTCTCGGTGATTTCGACGTCGATGAACTCGCCCACGCGCAGCGGCACCTGGTCGGCATTCTGGATATGCACCAGGCCATCGATCTCCGGCGCATCGGCCTTGGAGCGGGCTACGGCGATATCGCCTTCGATGGCATCGACCAGGCACTGCTGCACGGTACCGATCTTGGCTTCCAGGCGCGCGGCGGAAATCTGCGCCTGCTTCTCCATGAAGCGGGCCAGGCGTTCCTGCTTCACTTCCTCCGGCACAGCATCGGGCAGATCGTTGGCGGTGGCACCCTCGACCGGCGAGTAGGCGAACGCACCCACGCGATCCAGCTGCGCTTCGTCGAGGAACGACAGCAGTTCCTCGAACTCGGCCTCGGTCTCGCCCGGGAAGCCGACGATGAAGGTCGAACGCACGGTGATGTCCGGCGCGATGCGGCGCCAGTTCTGCACGCGCTCCAGAGTCTTCTCGACCGCCCCGGGGCGCTTCATCAAGCGCAGGATGCGCGGGCTCGCATGCTGGAACGGGATGTCCAGGTACGGCAGGATCCGGTTCTCGGCCATCAGCGGCACCACCTCGTCCACGTGCGGATACGGATAGACGTAGTGCATGCGCACCCACGCATCCAGCTCGGACAGGCCTTCGCACAGCGCCTTCAAGCGGGTCTGGTAGGCCTTGTCGCGCCACATCTTCTCGGCGTACTTCACGTCCACGCCATAGGCCGAGGTGTCCTGCGAGACCACCAGCAGCTCACGCACGCCCCCACGCACCAGGCGCTCGGCTTCACGCAGCACCTCGTCGACCGGGCGCGAGACCAGCTTGCCGCGCATCGACGGAATGATGCAGAAGCTGCATTTGTGGTTGCAGCCTTCGGAAATCTTCAGATAAGCGTAGTGGCGTGGCGTCAGCTTGATGCCGTAGTCGGGCACCAGGTCCACGAACGGATCGTGCCTGGGCGGCAGAGCTTCATGCACCGCTTCCATCACGCTCTGGTAATCCTGCGGGCCGGACACCGCCAGCACATTGGGGTACGCCTCGCGGATCTGTTCCGGGCGCTTGCCCAGGCAGCCAGTGACGATGACCTTGCCGTTCTGGTTCATCGCCTCGCCAATGGCATCCAGCGACTCGGTCACCGCCGAATCGATGAAGCCACAGGTGTTGACCACCACCACGTCGGCCGAATCGTAGGACGGGACGATGTCGTATCCCTCGGACCGCAGCTGGGTGAGGATGCGCTCGGAATCGACGAGGGCCTTCGGGCAGCCAAGGCTGACGAAGCCGACTTTGGGGTTCAGCTGGGACATGGAATCGCGGGACTCTGGGGGCCTGGGCCCCTGCCGGCATGGCAGGGGGTCCTGGGGGCCGGGGCCTGAAAGGGCGCCAGTATACCGGGGTTGGCGGCCAGGCTCTGAACGGCCAATTGCCCGATCACGCACAGCTGCTGACACCGCGCTAACCGGCGCAGCATCGACAATGCAGCTCTGTTCCCAGCAACGAGGAAGATGACGATGGCCGAGTGGATCACCCTGGATACGCATCACGGCCCGGTGCGGGCCTGGCAGGCCCTGCCGGAAGGCACCGCGCGCGGTGGCCTGGTGGTGGTGCAGGAAATCTTCGGCGCCAATCCGCACATCCGCGGCGTGGCAGAGCGTTTCGCGGCCGAAGGCTATGCGGTGCTGGCGCCATCCTTCTTCGACCTGCTTGACGGCGCCGACGCCGATCCGGACGCCCTGCCCTACGACGCCGAGGGCGTGAAGCAGGGCCTGGAACGGGTCGGTGCGCTGGGCATGGAGAAGGCGCTGGAAGTGGTCCGCGCGGCGGCGACCCGGCTGGCCCGCTACGGCAAGGTCGGCACGGTCGGCTACTGCTGGGGCGGCACGGTGGCGATGCTGTCGGCCCTGCGCCTGGGCCTGCCCTCGGTCAGCTACTACGGTGCGCGCAACGTGCAGTTCCTTGACGAGGCGCCCAAGGCCCCGGTGATCTTCCACTTCGGCGCCGAGGACAGGAGCATCCCGCCGGAAGCCATCCAGGCCCATCGCGAGAAACTGCCGCAGATGGCCACCTACGTCTATCCGGCTGATCACGCCTTCAACCGGGAGGTCGGACATGCGTATGATCCAGACAGCGCCGCCCTGGCGCTGCAACGCACCCTGGACTTCTTCTCGGAGCATCTTGGATGAGCGAATTCGAACTCGATTCACGCCTGGCCACCGATAGCGTGCTGGTGGCGGAAGGACCGTTGTCGCAAGTGCGGCTGATGAACGACGAACGATTCCCCTGGCTGGTGCTGGTACCGCGCTTGGCCGGGGTGACCGAGTGGATCGAGCTGGACGGCGAGCAGCAGGACAAGCTGCGCACCGAGCTCAACCGCGCCTGCAAGGCCCTGAAGGGCGCCGACGGGGTGGAAAAGATCAACATCGGGGCGCTGGGCAACATCGTGCGCCAGCTGCACTTCCATGTCATCGGCCGCCATGACGGCGATCCGGCCTGGCCGGGCCCGGTCTGGGGCAGCGGCCCGGCGCACCGTTACGAGCCGGCGGCGCTGGACCAGCATGTCGCCTACTGGAAGGAACGGCTAGGATATCCGGCCCAGTCCTGAGCCTTCGCCGACCCGATGCGATTCAACCTCGTTGCCGCCGTCCTGCTGATCCTGATCGGCCTGTTCATGCTCGCCAGCAATCTCGGCTGGACGCATCTGAACCTGTCCAAGCTGCTGTTGACCTGGTGGCCGGTGGCCCTGGTGGGCGTCGGCATCGCGATGCTGTTCGGTCGCGGCAAATAAGGCAGTGCCCGGCCATGCCCGGGCACGCACCAGAAACGGAAACGCCGGGCATCGCCCGGCGTTCTCGATGGGTGATGACGCGAGCGATCAGGTCCGCGGCAGGGTCACGCCGGTCTGGCCCTGGTACTTGCCGCCACGATCGCGGTACGACGTCTCGCACACGTCATCGGCGGCCGCCTGGAAGAACAGCATCTGCGCCACGCCTTCGTTGGCGTAGATGCGCGCCGGCAGCGGCGTGGTGTTGCTGAATTCCAGGGTGACGTGGCCTTCCCATTCCGGCTCCAGCGGCGTCACGTTGACGATGATGCCGCAGCGCGCGTAGGTGCTCTTGCCCAGGCACACCACCAGGGTATCGCGCGGGATGCGGAAGTACTCGACGGTACGCGCCAGCGCGAAGCTGTTCGGCGGGATGATGCATTCGTCGGCGGTGATGTCGACGAAGCTGCCCGAGTCGAAGTGCTTGGGATCGACAATCGTCGAGTTGATGTTGGTGAATACCTTGAACTCGCGCGAGCAGCGCACGTCGTAGCCATAGCTGGACGTGCCATAGCTGACGATGCGCTGGCCGTTGGCCTGCTTGACCTGCCCCGCCTCGAACGGCTCGATCATGCCGTGCTGCTCGGACATGCGGCGGATCCAACGGTCACTCTTGATGCTCATGCTTTGTCCTGGGGGTACGAGGGGGCGCGAGGATTCTAGCAGGGGCCCGGCCTCGGCCGGCGGCCCCTGCCCCGGCACTCACAGCAGCGACGACAGGATCGGGATCGAGGCGCGCGGGCGCTTGCCCACTTCCTCGATCAGGCGCTGTGCGGCATGGCGATAGGCCTGGGCCGGCGCCGAATCCGGCTGGGCCACGGTGATCGGGGTGCCTGCATCGCCCTGTTCGCGGATGCCGATCTGCAGCGGCAGCGAACCCAGCAGCGGCACGCCGTACTGCGCGGCCATGCGCTCGCCGCCGCCCTCGCCGAACAGGTGCTCGATGTGCCCGCAGCTGCTGCAGGTATGCACCGCCATGTTCTCGACAATGCCCAGCACCGGCACCTCGACTTTCTCGAACATCTTCAGCGCTTTCTTCGCATCCAGCGTGGCGATGTCCTGCGGCGTGGTGACGATCACCGCACCGGCCAGCGGAATCTTCTGGGTCAGGGTCAGCTGGATGTCACCGGTGCCCGGCGGCAGGTCGATCAGCAGGAAATCCAGGTCGTCCCACAGGGTGTCGTTGAACAGCTGGGTCATCGCCGAGGTGGCCATCGGGCCACGCCAGATCATCGGCGTGTCCTCTTCGATCAGGTAGCCGATCGACATGGTGTCCACGCCAAAGGCACGCAACGGCTCGATGCTCTTGTTGTCCGGGCTTTCCGGGCGGCCGGACAGGCCCAGCATGGCTGGCACGCTGGGGCCATAGATATCGGCGTCGAGCACGCCCACGCGGGCGCCGAGCTGCTGCAGCGCCACGGCCAGGTTCACCGAGGTGGTGGACTTGCCGACGCCGCCCTTGCCCGAACCGACCGCGATCACGTTGCGGATGCGGGCATGCGGCGTCAGTCCCTTCTGGACCTGGCTGGCATGGGGGCGGCGGGGAGAACTGTTCACAACGAGCACCGGCGGGGTCAGGAGGAGAACCCAACATCATACAAGCTGGACGTAACCTGACTGAAATTCAGGATTGCGACAGATTCGTGCACAGATTGTTAAGTTCATGTTACGTTCGATAAGCACTGTTTTGAGCTGTGGAGCCGGTTATTCCGGCCCGCGCGATGGCGCATGCGCAGTGCCGTTTTTGTTTTTTGCTCTCCAATGGAACTACATGAAACACGTCAGCAATACCGCACGTCGCAACACGCTCGCCGTCGCCCTGATTTCCGCTCTGATGGCCGCCGCCCCGGCAATGGCCCAGGACAAGGCGACCAACCTGGACAAGATCACCGTCACCGGATCGCTGATCCCGCAGACCCAGGTCGAAACCCAGACCCCGGTGATGTCCATCACCGCCGAAGACATCCAGACCCGCGGTTTCAGCAGTGTTGCTGAAGTGCTGCAGCAGTCGTCGCTGACCACCGGCGGCCTGCAGGGTGGCCAGACCTCGGGTGCGTTCACCCAGGGCGCCGAAGCGGCCGGCATGTTCGGCCTGAACCCCGGCTACACCAAGTACCTGATCAACGGCCGCCCGATGCTCTCGTATCCGGCGCTGTACAACGGCAGCGAGTCGTTCAACAACATCAGCGGCATTCCGATCGACATCGTCGAGCGCATCGAAGTCCTGCCGGGCGGCCAGTCGTCGCTGTACGGCTCGGACGCGATCGCCGGTGTGGTCAACATCATCCTGAAGGAACGCATGGACGGCGGCACGATGTCGATCCGTGGCGGCACCTACACCGAAGGCGGTGGCAGCAACATCCGCTTCAGCGCCGCCAAGGGCTTCAACGCGTTCGACGACCGTTTCCATGCGCTGGTCAACGTGCAGATCGAAAACGGCAGCCCGATCTGGGGCTACCAGCGTGACATCACCAAGCAGAACAACCCGGTCGGTTACACCGCGCAGCTGCCGTCGAACGACTTTGCCGTCATCGGCAACGCCGACAACAAGCTGTACATGATGGACCCGACCCGCTGCGCCAACGTGGCAGGCCTGTACGACGGCACCACCACCGTCGGCAAGCGTGCATCCGGCGAATCGTGCGGCTCGGTGTACAGCGCCGGCTACAAGACCCTGAAGAACGGCAAGAACAGCGGCCAGTTCTACTCGTCGATGACCTTCGACGTGAACGACAACTTCCAGCTGTTCGCCGACGTGCTGTACAGCAAGGAAAAGACCGAGTTCACCTCCGGCTCCAGCGCCCTGTGGTGGGGCACCAAGTCGGTGATGGGCGGCTTCTACGACCAGGGCCTGGGCAAGGTCGTGAACCTGCAGCGCGCCTTCGCGCCGGAAGAAATCGGCCCGGGCCACTACAACAACATCCTGAACTCCGATGAGAGCCGTTCCTACCAGGTCACCCTGGGCGGCAAGGGCATGGTCGGCGACTGGGACTACAGCGCCAGCTTCACCCGCGGCGAATACCGCCTGGACCAGAACCGCTTCGCGCGCTGGAAGGACAAGATCGAAGGCTTCTTCGGCGAGACCGTGCTGGGCCCGCGCCTGGGCACCACCGCTGATGGCTTCGGCATCTACAACCCGGACTACACCGCTTTCTACTCGCCGATCACTCCGGACCAGTTCGCCAGCTTCACCGGCTATGGCACCCACCGCAGCAAGACCTGGCAGAACCTGGGTCGCGTGCAGGTGACCAACGGTTCGCTGTTCTCCCTGCCCGGCGGCGACGCCGGCCTGGCCGTCGTGCTGGAAGGCGGCAGCGAAGGTTGGGACTACTCGCCCGACCAGGCCTTCGTCGATGGCAACGCCTGGGGGGCCAGCGCCGTGGCCGGTGCCGGCCACCGCAGCAACTACGCGGTGACCAGCGAACTGCGCATGCCGGTGTTCGAATCGCTGACCATCAGCGCCTCGGGCCGCTATGACGCCTTCAAGATCGCCGACAAGACCGTCGACAAGGCCACCTACAGCATCGGCCTGGAATACCGCCCGGTTGAAAGCCTGCTGCTGCGCGGCAAGTACGGCACCGCGTTCCGCGCGCCGACCCTGTCCGATGCCTTCCAGGGCATGAGCGGCTCGTTCGCCTCCGGCCAGAACGATTACTACCGCTGCAGCCAGATGGGTTACGCACTGCGTGACGAAGCCTGCTCGTTCTACAAGACCACCTCGGTGTACAGCGAAAAGTCCGGCAACCCGGACCTGAAGCCGATCACCGCCGACGTGTGGAGCGCAGGCGTGGTGTGGGCCCCGGTGAGCAACTTCTCGCTGTCGGTCGACTACTACAACTGGAAGATCAAGAACGAGGTCAAGACGCTGAGCACCGACCAGCTGCTGCTGGCCGAGTACCAGTGCCACAACGGCCTGCCGAACAACACCTCGGCCAGCTGCCAGAACGTGACCGACTGGGTGACCCGCGACGCCGGTGGCAACCTGACCCGCGTGTACACCCCGAAGCTCAACGTGGCCAGCCAGAACCTGGAAGCGGTGACCGTCGGTGCCAAGTACCAGCAGGACCTGGGGCGCTTCGGTTCGCTGATGTTCTCCGGCAACTACACCAACATGCTGAAGCGTGAAGTGGTGGCCCTGCCGGGTGCACAGAAGCTGGACCTGCTGAGCGATCCGTACAACATGTGGTACTACGACAACTTCGCCAAGGTCCGTGGCGACGTGTCGGTGGGCTGGGCCATCTCCAAGTTCACCACCACCGTGTACGCCAACTACGTCGGCAGCACCCCGAACTACCTGGCCTACACCGGCCGCAGCTATGACTACGTCCACTCCTCCGGCGCCAAGGCCGGCAAGTGGGGCTCGTACACCACGTACAACATGAGCCTGAACTACCAGGCGCAGGACGATCTGACCCTGTCGCTGATGGTCAACAACGTGTTCAACAAGCTGCCGGAAGGCCAGCGCTACAACTACCCGGGCAACGAATCGACCCCGTTCAACGACGGCTTCTACAGCGTCTATGGCCGCCAGATCTCGGCCCAGGTCAAGTACGACTTCTGATCCCGTCGTATTCCGGACTCCGTGTCTGGACCAGGCCCCGCTTCGGCGGGGCCTTTTTTTTTGGGGCTGAACCCTCTCCTGCCTGACCACAGAAATGTGAACCGCAACACACAAACAGCGACGTTCAGGGGAGTACTCACGCATCGCAATGCGTTGATTCCAAACACAAAATTTCAGAGCTGACACGCTGCCTTGCATGTCGCCACCTTTTGAAACATACCAAAACAAATGGCCTTATCCATTGATTCAAAAGCGTTTTCTTGTCTTCCAGGAGCATCGTGATGTGACAGCCCTGTGTTGACGGCGTTAACAACGTGTTACGGTCGACCTGAACGGAATCACACTGAACGAATTGTTAATGCGCAAGGACTGCGCCGCCAAGACATTGCTCACTACGGGGATCCACCATGTCTCGCCAACGTTCCACGCTCTCGCGCCACCCTCTGACCCTCGCCCTGATGGGCACCCTGCTGGCCTCCGGAACCGCCCTGGCCCAGGACGGCAACGCGCCGACCCAGCTTGACCGTGTGACCGTCACCGGATCGCTGATCCCGCAGACCGAGATCGAGAACCACACGCCCGTCCTGACTGTCACCGCCGAGGATATCCAGACCCGCGGTTTCACCAGCGTCGCCGATGTCCTGCAGCAGTCCTCGCTGTCCACCGGCGGCCTGCAGGGCGGCCAGACCTCCGCATCCTTCACCCAGGGCGCCGAAGCGGCCGGCATGTTCGGCCTCAGCCCGGGCTACACCAAGTACCTGATCAACGGCCGGCCGATGCTCTCGTATCCGGCGCTGTACAACGGCGGCGATACCTTCAACAACATCAGCGGCATCCCGATCGACATCGTCGAACGCATCGAGATCCTGCCGGGCGGCCAGTCCTCGCTGTACGGCTCGGACGCGATCGCCGGCGTGGTCAACATCATCCTCAAGGAGCGCATGGATGGTGGCGTGCTCAATGTGCGTGGCGGCGCCTACAGCGAAGGGGGCGGCAACAGCTTCCGCCTCAGCGGTGCACGCGGCTTCAACTCCAAGGATGACCGCTTCCATGCACTGGTCAACGTGCAGTATGAAAAGACCAGCCCGATCTGGGGTTACCAGCGTGACCTGACCAAGGTCAACAACCCCGACGGCTACAGCCCGCAGTATGTCTCCAATGATTTCCTGGTGCTGCTGCCGGCCGCCAACAACCGCTACGCGATGATGGACCCGAACCTCTGCGCCAACGTGGCCGGCCAGTTCGACGGCACCACCGTGCTCGGCACCCGGCCGACCGGCCAGGCCTGCGGTTCGGTCTATGGCACCGGCTACAAGACCATCAAGAACGGCAAGGAAAGCGGGCAGATCTACAGCTCGGCCACGTTCGACGTGAACGACAACTTCCAGCTGTTCGGCGATGCGCTGTACAGCCTGGAAGAGGTCAAGTACGCAACCGGTTCCGGCTACACCTGGTGGGGCACCTCCTCGGGATGGGGCCGTTTCTATGACCAGACCAGCGGCCAGTACATGAACCTGCAGCGCGTGTTCGCGCCGGAGGACATCGGTGGCGGTGGTTACCGCGACATCATGAACACCGACCGCAACAAGGCCTACCAGGTCACCCTGGGCGGCCGCGGCACCGCCGGCAACTGGGACTACAGCCTCAGCTTCACCCGCGGCGAGTACAAGCTGACCGAACGCAACTTCGTACGCTGGAACGACCCGATCAACGATTACTTCGAGCAGCGCGTGCTGGGCCCGGTGCTGGGCACCACCAGCACCGGCTACGACATCTACAGCCCGAACTGGGAAGCGTTCTACGCGCCGCTGCCCGCCGGTGACTTCCAGAGCTTCACCGGCTACAGCTACAGCGAAAGCCGCACCTGGCAGAACCTGGCCCGCGCCCAGGTCACCAATGGCTCGCTGTTCAAGCTGCCCGGTGGCGATGCTGGCTTCGCCGTGGTTGTCGAAGGTGGCAGCGAAGGCTGGGATTACACGCCCGACCCGGGCCTGATGGACGGCAGCGTGTGGGGCACCACCGCCGTATCCGGTGCCGGCCATCGCAGCAACTACGCGGTGACTACCGAACTGCGCATGCCGCTGCTGGAGACGCTGACCGTCACCGGCTCCGGCCGCTATGACGCCTTCAAGATCGGCAGCAACACCGTAGACAAGGCCACCTACAGCGTCGGCATCGAGTTCCGTCCGATCGACAGCCTGCTGTTCCGCGGCAAGTACGGCACCGCCTTCCGCGCGCCGACCCTGTCCGACGCCTTCCAGGGCCGCAGCGGTTACTACGCCAACGGCTCCACCGACTACTACCGTTGCGGCCAGCTGGGCTACGACCCGGCCAACACCACCGGCTGCCCATACGACAGCGTCTCGGTGTTCGGCACCCGCTCGGGCAACCCGGACCTGGAGCCGATCACCGCCGACGTCTGGAATGCGGGCGTCGTCTGGGCACCGATCAACAACCTGTCGCTGTCGGTCGACTACTACAACTGGAAGATCAAGAACGAGGTCGATACGCTCAGCTCCGACCAGCTGCTGCTGGCCGAGTACTACTGCCGCAACGGCCAGTCCAACAACACCTCGGCCAGCTGCCAGAACGTCAATGACTGGATCACCCGTGATGGATCGGGCGTGCTCGACGAGATCTACACGCCGAAGATGAACGTCGCCCGCCAGAACCTGGAAGCGCTGACCGCCAGCTTCAAGTACGTGCAGGACATCGGCCGCTTCGGCTCGCTGCAGTTCTCGGCCAACTACACCGACATGCTCAAGCGCAAGCTGCAGCCGCAGCCGGGCGACGAGTACCTGGACCTGCTGCGCGACCCGTATGCGATGTGGGTGTACGACTCGTACGCCAAGGTGCGCGCGGACGGTTCGATCGGCTGGGCCAAGGACAACTGGACCACCACCCTGTATGCCAACTACATCGGCAAGACGCCGAATTACATGGCTTACGTGGGCAACGGCTATGACTACGTCCACAGCTCCGGCTACAAGGCTGGCAAGTGGGGTTCCTATACCACTTACAACCTGAGCGTGAACTACCGCGCGATGGAAAACCTGACCCTGTCGCTGATGGTCAACAATGTGTTCAACAAGATGCCGGACAACCAGCGCTACAGCTTCGCCGGCACCAGCGGCCAGCCGTACAACAACTACCTGTACAACGCCTACGGGCGCGCGATCTACGTGCAGGCCAAGTACGCGTTCGGCGTGAAGTAATCCCGCAACAGCAGCAACGAAAAAGCCCCGCCATGGCGGGGCTTTTTCGTGTCCGGCATGACCTTTCGGAAAAACAGGCCCGGGCAAAGCCGGGCCTGCCTTCTTCCTCCGGCCCTTCCGCTCAGCGGAAGCTGTAGCGCAGGCTGGCCATGTAGCGACGGCCCAGCGCGTCCAGCACGTACGGGAACGGCCCGATGTCGTCGGACAGGTTCAGCACCGACAGGTTCACCCGTGCATTGTCGGTCAGGCGGTAGCTGACATTGGCATCCCAGGTCGTCCAGCTGTCACGCTTGAAGTACTGCCGGCTTTCCGGGGTTGCGGTCAGGCTGAACTGCGAGCCGCTGGTGTAGTTGGACGTCACGCCATAGCTCCACTTGCCGATGGCATGCTGCGCCGTCCAGCGGAACTGGCGCTTGGGCTCGTCGAATGTTCCCACGCGCTCCACGAACGGCACATCCGTGTTCGCGGCCTGGCCACGATTCTTCGGCATGTAGCCGTAGAAGCCCAGTGCGACCTGGCCGAATCGGCCCATATCCCAGTTGTAATCCACCTCGGCCGTCCAGCCGCGGAACATCAGCACCGGGCCATTGCCGTACTCGGTGCGAATGTCGGTAGCTGCACCACTCAGCGGATTGCGCGTCACCAGGCTGCAGAAGCGGTTGGCATTGGGCACGTCGGACGCATTGAAGTCCGGGTTGTCGAAGCAGCCCGTGATGATGTCGGTCGGGCTGAGGCTGGTGATCACATCGGTGATCTTGATGTCATACCAGTCGGCGGCAACCCGCAGCCCCTTCGCCCAGTCCGGTGCGAACACGATGCCCGCCGTCCAGGACTTGGCCTTCTCGTTCTTCAGCCCGGTATAGCCGTTGACCGAGCCGAGGGTGTTGGTCGGCGATGCCTGGAACGTTGCCGGATCCGCACCCGGGTAAGCCTGGAAGAAGGCCTCGCAGTTGCGGCGGCGGATCGCCGGATTGGTGCCGCCGTTGATGGCCGACACGGAGCAGACTTCCGGGATGTTGTAGTACGCCGGCTGCAGCGAGGTATAGAGCTCGGCAATCGACGGGGCACGCAGCGACTGGGTCTTGCTGCCGCGCAGCTGGATTCCCGCGAACGGCTCGTACTGGATGCCATAGGTGTACGCATTGAAGCCACCGGCCACCGAGTTGACCACCCGGCGCCCCTTCAGGGTCACGTCCAGGCGATGCAGGCCCGGCAGATCCCAGTCAGGGTTGAACAGCGGCGCCAGGAACTCGGCAAAGATTTCATTGGTGTGATAGTCGCCCTTGGCGCCCTGGATCGGCACCGAACGGCCCTGCCCCAGCCGCTGGTATTCGCTCGGGGTGAACGAACCTTCTTCGCGCCGATGCTCCACGCCTGCGGCGAAGGAGAACTCGCCGCCCGGCAGGTCGAACAGTCCGCCGGTCACCGATGCGTTGAACACGGTCTGGCGCGTCCGCGCCTTGGCCAGGGTCGGCGTCGACACATAGGCCAGTGCTTCCGGCGATGCCTGGTTCTCACCGAACAGGTTGAGCGGGCGGCAGTTCGGATCCGCGGTCGTGCCGGGGGCGGACGCATCACAGACGATGTTGCCGCTGGCATCGCGCTTCACGTTGAGCGCATTGATGAAGTTCTGCTGGATCAGGCCGGTCCCCTTGTAGTCGAAGTCGCCCCGACCGTGGGTCACACTGGTTTCCCAGTTGAAACGGCGCTCGCCGATATCGAAGAAGCCGTCCAGGCCAAGCACGATGCGGCTCAAACGCGTATCGGTGCTGGCGTTGTTCATGCTCAGGTCGCGCGAGGAACGCGACAGGCGGAACGAGGTGATGCCGTTCTCGGCCAGGATACGGCGCGACTCCGCACTGAGGAACGGATTGTTCGCGCTGAACAGCATCGCACCACTCTGGTCACCACTGCCATCTGGGTTGGCAGCACCAAAGCCGGCGGCGTTGTACACGTTCTGGTCCAACGTTTCTCGCGCGGTGGCGCTGTAGTGCGACAGTTCGAAGAAGCCACGCACGTTGTCGTTGAAGTCGAAGCTGCCGGTCGAATAGACCGTCCGGCGTTCGAGGTCGGCGATCAGCGGCAGGGTTTCGTTGAGGTTGAGGCCATCGCCACCGGACGCATTGCCGCTGGGATAGGAAATGCCTGGATCGTAGGCAACCAGATCGCCCTTGTTGTTGAAGTGCCAGAGCTTGTTGTTCGGGCCGAAGCCGTTCAATTCACCCGTGGCATTGCGCTGGTAGTTGCGCCGTACCTGGATATCCGACGGCATGATCAGGCCACCGAAGGTCATGCTGGAAATGCGCCGGTTGCGGATCCAGACCTGGTCGGCGATGCCGTCAGCCGGCCCGGTGTTGAACGGGATGCTCGGATCGGTGCGGCCGTCATTGCCCGGGGTACGCCACGACTGGAAGCGCGCCACGTTTGCGGCGGTCGGATTGGTCTGCAGGCTGTAGCCGTTGCGGTAGAAATCGCGCTGGAGCGCGTTCACGCCATCACTGTTGTCCAGTTCGGCAGCAATGGTGAAATGGCCGCGGCCATCGGCGAAACCGCTGCCGAAGATGGCAGACCATGAGTAACGGTCATTGTCGTTCTTGGTGGTCCTGCCAAAGCCGATCTCAACCTCGGCGCCTTCAAACTTGTCGCGCAGGATGATGTTGTTCACGCCGGAAATGGCGTCCGAACCATAGGTGGGTGCGCCACCGATGCTCAGGCTTTCCACGCGCTCGACCATCACGGTCGGAATCGCGTTCATGTCGACCTGGATGCCCGAGCCGCCGCCTGCACCGAACACGGTTGGCGGTGCGGAGGTCACGAAGCGACGGCCGTTGACCAGGGTCAGCAGGCGGTTGCTGCCCAGGCCGAAACGGCTGGCGAAGTTCACGCCCGCGCCGAAGCCAGCCTGGTCACCACGCGAGGAGACGCCGGCCGAAACGCCGGGGATCTTGGTCAACGCATCGATCAGGTTGGTATGCCCGTACGCCTCGATGTCCTGGCGGGACACCACGGCGGCAGGTTCCAGCGTGTCATAGCCAGCACGGTAGATGTGCGAGCCCGTCACCGTGATGCGGTCCAGCTGGGTGGCCGTGGCTTCATTGGAAGCCTTCTTCGCGCTCTCGGCAGTCTCCTTTGCAACGTCCCCCTCCTGCGCGAAGGCAGGCAGGGCGACGGCAAGCAGGAGGGCCGAACTGAGCGCGAGGCTCAACGGATTGCGGGGTAGTGGGCGAGTCTTCTCCATGTCTCTCTCTCTGAAAAGTGAAGGCATAAAAAGCTCTGCATCGGCAAGGCAGAGGCAAAGATGGCCAGCAACCGTTCACGTGCCGATAACGGAATTCATACACATAACGACACAAAACAGCAACATTCAGCAAAAGTTCAATGTGACATGACACTTCACGAAACAGAGCATATGGATGGGAATCCCGTACCGGCACCCAGAACATTAATCTTTCAAATCATGGGCTTGAAAAAACTCCCCCTGTCCCGCAGCCGCCGCTATGCAGCAGGGGAACTGCCTTGGACATATCCTGTCGCGGCGCGACTCCAGCGCCTGCGCCCTCGGCACTCGCGAACGAATGTTCATGCTGAATTCACCAGGACGAGTTGACGCCGCCAGTGTCCGCTCAGCCCACGCGGAGCGTGGTGGGAGCCTTCCGCAACGCCTTTCTGGCGTCGGCGCGCCGCTTGCACAGGGACATGACCTTCGACACCCTTGCAGGTCCGGCCGGCGGCGTATCGTTCGGCCCACGGCCGCACCTGCGGCCACTCCCTGACTCACTCGGCCTGGAGGCCATTCAAGTGACCCGTACTCCCAAGATCGTGCTGCTGACCCTGGCCGTTTCGGCCGCGCTGGTTGGCTGCGGCAAGACTGAAACCCCGGCCAAGGACGCCACCGCCTCCGCCCCGGCCACCGCCGAAGCCACCACCTATAAGCTGGACGAGAGCAAGCTGCCGGCCTACAACGCCTTCCAGCCGAGCGACCTGGACACCACCAAGGACGCCTGCACCGCCTTCGGCGACTACGTCAACAGCAAGTGGCTGGCCGCCAATGAAATCCCGGGCGACCGCACCAGCTGGGGCGCGTTCACCATCCTCGACGAGCGCTCGGTGGCCGTGCAGCACCAGCTGGCCGAACAGGTCGCGCAGGTCAAGACCCCGAACCACATCGAGAAGATCGTCGGCGACCTGTGGGCCACCGGCATGGACGAAGCCAAGATCAATGCCCAGGGCATCGAGCCGCTGAAGGCCGACCTGGCTGCGATCGACGGCCTGCAGGACAAGGCGTCCATCGCAAACTACCTGCGCAGCAGCGCCGCCAAGGGTGACAACATCCTGTTCGGCTTCGGCGCCGAAGCGGACTTCAAGAACTCCGCCATGAACATGGCCTATGCCAGCCAGGGGGGCCTGGGCCTGCCGGATACCACCTACTACACCGATGCCAAGAACGCCGACAAGCTGAAGGCGTACCAGGCGCACGTCGCCAAGGTGCTCGAGCTGTCCGGCGTGGCCGCGGCCGATGCGGCCAAGCAGGCCGAGGACGTGGTCAAGTTCGAAACCCGCCTGGCCAAGGCCTCCAAGTCGCGCGTGGAGCTGTCGCGCAACGTCGAGCTGTACTACAACCCGGTCACCCTGGCCGACGCCGACAAGCTGACCCCGAACTTCAGCTGGACCGAGTTCTTCAAGTCGCAGGGCGTGACTGCACCGGAGAAATTCTCGCTGGCCATGCCGGCGTTCCATGAGGAAGTGAGCAAGGCGCTGGGCGACACCGACCCGTCGGTGTGGCGCGCCTACCTGCGCTTCCACACCGTGGACAGCGCTTCGCCGTACCTGGCTGACGCCTTCGTGCAGGAGAACTACGAGTTCTACGGCAAGACCCTCAACGGCCAGAAGGAGCAGAAGCCGCGCTGGAAGCGCGTGCTGGGCACCATCGAAAACGATGCCGGTGAAGCCTTCGGCCAGCTGTACGTGAAGGTTGCCTTCTCGCCGGAAGCCAAGGCGAAGATGGAAGAACTGGTGAAGAACCTGGCCGCCTCGCTGAAGGACCGCATCCAGGGCCTGAGCTGGATGAGCGAGGAAACCAAGGCCAAGGCCATCGCCAAGTGGGAAACCTTCACCCCGAAGATCGGTTACCCCGACAAGTGGCGTGACTGGTCGGGCCTGCAGACCCAGCGCGACAGCTACCTGGGCAACGTGCGCGCGGCCAACGAGTTCAACTACAAGTTCAACCTGTCCAAGATCGGCAAGCCGGTGGACAAGACCGAGTGGGGCATGACCCCGCAGACCGTCAACGCCTACTACAACCCGCTGCAGAACGAGATCGTGTTCCCGGCCGCCATCCTGCAGCCGCCGTTCTTCGATCCCAAGGCCGACGACGCGCTGAACTACGGCGGCATCGGTGCGGTGATCGGCCATGAAATGACCCACGGTTACGACGACCAGGGCGCGCGCTTCGGGCCGACCGGCAACATGGAAGACTGGTGGACCCCGGCCGACAAGAAGAACTTCGAAGGCCTCACCGGCAAGCTGGTCAAGCAGTTCGACCAGTACAAGGTCGACGGCCAGGCAGTGAACGGCCACCTGACCCTGGGCGAGAACATCGCCGACCTCGGCGGCCTGGCCACTGCCTACGACGCCCTGCAGAAGGCCAGCGCCGGCAAGGAAGATGCGAAGGTCGATGGCTTCACCCGCGACCAGCGCTTCTTCTTCAACTGGGCCACCGTGTGGCGCACCAAGTACACCCCGGAAAACGCCAAGGTCCGACTGGCCACCGACCCGCATGCCCCGGCGCAGTTCCGCGCCATGGGTGCGCCGTCGAACCTGCCGACCTTCGCCGCTGCATTCCAGTGCAAGGCCGGTTCGCCGATGGCCCGCGCCGGCGAGCAGCAGGTGGTGATCTGGTAAGCCACGGCTGACGCTGCGGCATTCCTGCAAAGGCCCGGGAATTCCCGGGCCTTTGTTTTGGCGGCGCCTGTCATCCAGGCATGGTGTGGACCTACTGACCCGGACGCTCTCCGGTAGCTGCCGACCTTGGTCGGCGAAAGCGCCCTGATGCGTGCATCCCGCGTCGATGCGCGGCTTGCTATAGTGCGCGCGCCCTCAATCCATCACGGATTCGTTCCACATGCCCAACTTCCGTCCGCTTGCCATCGCCCTGGGCATCAGCCTGGCGACCCTGGTCCCGACCCACGATGCGTTCGCCGCCAAGAAGAAGGCCGCACGCGCTCCGGCTGTCAGCGCCCAGTGCAGCGACTTCTACGACGCCACCAACGCAGGCTGGCTGAAGGCCAACCCGGTGCCGCAGACCGGCGCCGCCACCGCGCTGGGCCAGCTGGTCGACCGCAGCCGCCAGCAGCAGCGTGAACTGCTCGACGCCGCGATGAAGTCGCCGCAGGGCAACGTGCAGAAGCTGCTGGGCGACTTCTGGGCCAGTGGCCTGGACGAAGCCGCCGTGGAAGCGGACGGTTCCAACCCGATCGCCCCGCTGCTGACCCGCATCAATGCCATCAAGAAGGCCAAGGATGTGCCGGCTTCGATCGCCGCGCTGCACCAGGTCGGCATCCCGGTGGCGTTCAACTTCGGCCCTGACGTCGATCTGAAGGCGCTGGACCGCCACATCGGCTACTTCATGCAGGGTGGCATGGGCCTGCCGGACCCGGCGTTCTATACCCGCACCGACGCCGATACCGTGGCGCTGATGGGTCGCTACCGCAACTACGTCAAGCAGATCCTGGCGCTGACCGGCACCCCGGCGGCCAAGCTGGATGCCGAATCGCAGTCGGTGATCGCGCTGGAGACCGAGCTGGCGCGCAATGCGCAGTCGCTGGCCGGCATCAACAACCCGTTCAACAACTACGCGCCGATCTCCACCAAGGAGCTCAACAGCCGCTACCGCAACCTGCAGCTGGACGCATTCCTGAAGGCACAGGGCGTGGACGACGACCTGGTCTCGCTGGCCGACCCGGCGCTGTTCAAGCAGCTCGATGGCATGGTCACCAAGCTCAAGCCGGACCAGTGGAAGGCCTACCTGCGCTGGCGCGTGGGCGACGCGATGGCGCCGTACCTGTCCAAGGCCTATCGCGACGCCGAGTTCGAATTCCGTGGCCGCGTGCTGCGCGGCGAAACCCTGCCGCCGCAGCGCTGGGAAGACGTGCTGGAGGCAATCAACGTGGCCGCCGGCCCGATGGTCGGTCGCGAATACGCGGCCCGCTACCTGTCCGCCGAAGATCGTCGCCAAGCGGCGTGGATCGTCGACAAGGTGCGCGAAGTGCAGATCGAGGCAGTCAAGAACAGCAGCTGGATGAGTGCCGAAGCCAAGACCGAAGCGCAGGCCAAGCTGGCGGCGCTGAAGATCGAGATCGGCACCCCGCTGCGCGATCTCGACTACAGCGTGCAGCCGATGGGCCGCGGCTCGTTCGGCGGCAACATGCTGATTGCTTCGACCTGGCGCCATCGCGAGGAAATGAAGCGCATCGGCAAGGGCAACGCCGACCGGCGCTGGGACGTGCTGCCGCAGCAGCCCTCGCTGGCCTACGACCTGGCCCAGAACCGCATGATCGTCACCGCCGCGATCCTGCAGGGCCCGGTGTTCAACGCCAAGGCCGACGCCGCCGACAAGTTCGGCAGCTTCGGTGGCCTGGTCGGCCACGAGCTGACCCGTGCCATTGATGCCAAGGGTGCGCTGGTCGACGCCAAGGGCGAGCTGCGCAGCTGGTGGACCCCGGCCGACAAGACCGCCTGGACTCTGCTGGGTACCCGCGTGGCTGCGCAGTACGGCAGCTACGAGTTCCCCGGCGTGAAGGGTGCCAAGGTCAACGGCACGCTTACCCAGGAAGAGAACCTGGCCGACATCGCCGGCCTGGAGCTGGCCTGGGCGGCCTACACCGCGCAGGAGCCGAAGGCCAAGCCGGCTCAGCAGCAGGGCTTCTTCCGCGCGTGGGCCGCACTGTGGCCGCAGCAGCTCTCGCCGAACGAAGCCGCACGCCGGCTGACCGCCGACATCCGTGCCCCGGGTCGCTGGCGCACCAACGGCCCGCTGTCGAACCTGCCGGCCTTCGGCGCCAGCTTCAGCTGCAAGCCGGGCCAGCCGATGCAGCGCACCGATGCCGAGCAGATCAAGGTCTGGCGCTGAGCCACCCGCGGTACCGGTAACGCAGAGGGCGCCTTCGGGCGCCCTTTTTTTGCGGGTGCAGCACGATCCCGGGTTAACACCGGGCGTGCTATCGCTGCGGCTTCGTCCATCGCGGAGCCCCGACATGGCACACAAGAACACGATCTGTATCTGGTACGACGACGGCGCGCTTGAGGCCGCCACCTTCTACGCCAGTATCCTGCCCGACAGCGCGGTGACCGCCGTGCATCACGCCCCCGGTGACTATCCGGACGGCAAGGAAGGCAACGTACTGACGGTCGAGTTCACGGTCTGTGGTATTCCCTGCGTCGGGCTCAACGGCGGCACCGCGTTCAAGCACAGCGAAGCGTTCTCCTTCCAGATCCAGACCGAGGACCAGGCTGAAACCGACCGCCTGTGGGACACGATCGTCGGCAACGGCGGACAGGAGAGCCAATGCGGCTGGTGCAAGGACCGCTGGGGCATCTCCTGGCAGATCAGCCCCCGCATGCTGATCGAAGCGGTGACCAGCAAGGACAAGGCCCTGGCCAAGCGCGCCTTCAACGCGATGATGCCGATGAAGAAGATCGACATCGCCACCATCGAAGCGGCAATCAAAAAAGGGGACGGAGGGGATTAAGTCGTTTCTCCCCCCCCCCCTGCGCGCAGATGCAGATTGCGACTTAATCCCCTCCGTCCCCTTTTTGCGAGGTGCTGATGACCTGGGATGCGATCATCGTTGGCGGTGGCCACAACGGCCTGGTCTGCGCGGCCTATCTGGCGCGCGCCGGAAAGAAGGTACTGGTGCTGGAACGTCGTGGCGTTCTCGGCGGTGCCGCGGTCACCGAGGAATTCCATCCCGGTTTCCGCAACTCGGTGGCGTCGTACACGGTGTCATTGCTGCAGCCGAAGGTGATCGACGACCTGCAGCTGCATGCGCATGGGCTGCGCATCGTTGCGCGTCCGGCCAACAACTTCCTGCCGTTGCCGGACGGCCGTTACCTGTTGTCCGCGCCAGGCCGCACCCAGGCCGAAGTGGCGAAGTTCTCCGAGCGGGATGCGCAGCGCTTGCCCGCGTACGAGGCACGCCTGGAGATCTTCGCCGACGTGCTGCGCGCATGGGCCCTGCGCACACCGCCGGACCTGGGGACAGCAGGCGGTTGGCGTGCCCTGCCCGCCCTCTGGCAGATGGGCCGTCTCGGTCGTGAACTGGCGACGCTGGACGCCTCGCTGCGGCAGGAACTGCTGGATCTGTTCACGCTGTCGGCGGCGGAGTACCTGGACCGCTGGTTCGAGAGCGAGCCGATCAAGGCGCTGTTCGGCTTCGACGGCATCGTCGGCAACTACGCAAGCCCGTATACACCGGGCAGTGCCTATGTACTGCTGCACCACGTATTCGGCCAGTGCAATGGCGTGAAAGGTGCCTGGGGCCACGCGATCGGCGGCATGGGCGCGATCAGCCAGGCGATTGCTGCCTCGGCACGCGAGGCCGGTGCGGACCTGCGCGTGGAGGCCGGTGTGCAGCGCGTGCGGATCGAGCAGGGTCGCGCAGTGGGCGTGGAACTGGCCAACGGCGAAATCCTGCGCGCACACGCGGTGATCGCCAACGTCAATCCGAAGCTGCTGTACGAGCAGTTGCTGGAACCGGCACATGTGCCCAACGCGACGCGCGAACGCATGGCGAACTGGCGCTGCGGTTCCGGTACGTTCCGGATGAACGTGGCGCTGTCCAGGCTGCCGGATTTCAGTGCCCTGCCCGGCCCCGGCGATCACCTCAGCGCCGGCATCATCATGGCGCCCAGCCTGGACTACATGGACCGCGCCTGGCTGGATGCACGCCGCGACGGCTGGTCACGCGAACCGATCGTGGAAATGCTGATCCCCAGCACGCTGGATGATTCGCTGGCGCCGCCCGGGCAGCATGTGGCCAGCCTGTTCTGCCAGCACGTGGCACCAGTGTTGCCTGATGGCCGTCATTGGGATGATCACCGGGAGACCGTAGCCGACGTGATGATTGCCACCGTCGAACGGCATGCGCCCGGCTTCACCGCCAGCGTGCTCGGTCGGCAGGTGCTGTCGCCGCTGGATCTGGAGCGCACCTTCGGCCTGGTCGGCGGTGACATCTTCCACGGCGCACTGAGTGCCAACCAACTGTTCTCGGCACGGCCGATGGTCGGCCAGGCCGGCTATCGCGGCGCCCTGCCCGGCTTGTACCTGTGCGGCTCGGGCACCCATCCCGGCGGTGGTGTCACCGGTGCGCCGGGGCACAATGCCGCGCAGGTGGTGTTGCAGTATCTGTAGAGGTGTGCCGACCAACAGTCGGCACCTACCGCGTCAAATGATCCCATTCAAAGCGTGCCAACCAAGGTTGGCACCTACCCGCGTGAAGCGTGGCGCATAGCGCCTCACTTCACGCTGCGCAGATGGTTCGGGCGTTTCGGTGGGCCGGGCGGGCGACGCTTGTTGAACGGCGGCTGCCCGCGCCAGTAGCGGATCAGCAACCAGCCGAACAGCATGCCGCCGAGGTGCGCGAAGTGGGCCACGCCCGGCTGCCAGCCGGTCATGCCCAGCACCAGCTCGCCCACACCGAACAGGATCACGAAGGTACGCGCCTTCATCGGGATCGGCGGGAACAGCAGCATCACCCGCTGGTTGGGGAACAGCATGCCGTAGGCCAGCAGCAGGCCGAACACACCGCCGGAAGCGCCCAGCACCGTCGCCGGATTTTCCAGCAGCGTACCCACCAGCAGCTGGCAGACACCGGCACCGGCCACGCACACCAGGTAGTACAGCAGGAAGCGCTTTTCGCCCCAGGTCTGCTCCAGCGGCGCGCCGAACATGAAGACCGCCAGCATGTTGAAGAACAGGTGGCCGAAGCTGCCATGCAGGAAACCATAGGTCAGCAGCTGCCATGGCTGGAAGTTGCCGCCCGGCGAGAATGCGTCGAAGCCCTGCTGCAGCGGTTGCAGCATGAACGGCTCGAAGGTCTGCATGCCAAGCAGGAACGGCTGCTGCAGCA
Source organism: Stenotrophomonas sp. SMYL41 (assembly GCF_036319965.1). Lineage (NCBI taxonomy): Bacteria > Pseudomonadati > Pseudomonadota > Gammaproteobacteria > Lysobacterales > Lysobacteraceae > Stenotrophomonas > Stenotrophomonas sp. SMYL41. The sequence continues at coordinate 129,845 of NZ_JAWIRX010000006.1, forward strand.
GGAACAGGATCGCGTTGGCGATCAGCAGGGCCTTGGTGACGGTTGGCAGTCGCGGGAACATGGGAGCACCGGCATGGAACGGCCTCCATCATAGCCGCAGCACTGTGTCTTGTTGGCGCCCCGCAGGTCTGGCCTGTTCAGTCGCCAGCGGTGCTCAGCCCGGGCCCCACACGGCCGCATCCAGCACCGCCGCAGGATCGGTCACTGCCATCCGCACCCGGCCATTCTCCACCCGCACGCCCTCGGCACGCAGCCGCTGCGATTGTTCGCGCCAGCCGGCCGACCCTTCTTCCATGGCGATGCGCCCATCCGAACGCAGCACGCGGTGCCAGGGCAGGTCCGGGTCGTCGTTCTGGCCCAGGATGCGTGCGGCCAGGCGTGCACGCCCGGGCAGGCCGGCGCGCATTGCCACCTGGCCGTAACCCATCACCTGCCCCGCCGGAATCGCGCGGATCACTGCCAGGATGCGCGCACGCGCCTGCTCCGGCGTCAGCGCCGCAGCCGGGTTACCAGCAGAACGCCGATCAGTACCAGCACGGTGCCGGCGATCTGTGCCGGCCCCATCGGTTCGTCGAGCAGCCATAGGCTCATCACGATGGTGGAAACAGGGCCCAGCATACCGACCTGCGCGGCCAGCGACGAACCCACGCGCTGCACCGCCAGCATGATCGCCAGCACCGGCAGCACGGTGCACACAGTGGCGTTGACCAGCGACAGCCACTGCACCGGCGCCGGTGCCTGCCACAGCAACCGCAGCGGATGGGTCACCGCAAAGTGCAGCAGCACCAGCACGCTGGCCACGCAGCTGGCGTAGGCGGTCAGCCGCACCGCACCGATGCGCGCGACCACCTGTCCACTGCCGAACAGGTACAGCGCATAGCTGAGCGCACTGCCCAGCACCAGCAGGCTGCCGACGATGATCTGTCCACCCTCGCGCTGCAGGTCGTGGCCGAAGGCCAGCAGCACGCCCAGGTAGCTCAGCACCAGCGCGCCGATCTGCCATCGGCCCGGTCGCTGGCGCGCCAGCAGCACGTTGATCAGCAGTACCAGGGTCGGGTTCAAGTACAGGATCAACCGTTCCAGGGTCACGCTGATGTACTGCAGCCCCTGGAAGTCGAGCAGGCTGGACAGGTAATAGCCGGTGAAGCCCAGCCACAGCACGCGGGCGCGGTCGGCCCATGACAGTGGTTCGGCCCGGCGCGCGGCCCACATGGCCATCAACGCGAATAGGGGCAGCGCCATCAGCATGCGCAGCGCCAGCAGCGTGGTGGCATCCACGCCGTGGCGCAGGCCGAGCTTGACGATGATCGCCTTGCCGGACGCGGCGATGGCGCCGATCGCGGCCAGGCCGATCCCCCCCAGCGCGATGCGAGGGGAGGCGGTAGCGATACGGGAAGCGGTGTTGGACATCAGGACGACGGCGGGCCGCGCGGAGCGGCCCGGGAAGGCGTGGGGGCGCTCATTGTCGCATGGGGGCGCCCGGTGCCCAGTAGTGCGGAGCCTACGCTCGGCTTCGCCATGCCTGAGCGAAATGCGGCCGAGCATGGCTCGGCCCTGCAACGGCCCGGCTCAGCGCATCAGCACCACTTCTTCGGCCGAGGTCGGGTGGATCGCCACGGTGTCGTCGAACTGGGCCTTGGTCGCCCCCATCTTCACCGCCACCGCGAAGCCCTGCAGGATCTCGTCGGCCGCTTCGCCCAGCAGATGAATACCCACCACCCGTTCGTCCGGGCCGGCACAGACCATCTTGAACAGGCTGCGCTGGGTACCGTTGGCCAACGCCTGCAGCATCGGGCGGAAACGGCTGTGGTACACGCTCACCTGATCGAAGCGCGCGCGCGCTTCCTCCTCGCTCATGCCCACCGCACCCAGCGGCGGGTGCGAGAACACCACGCTGGCCACGTTCTCGTAATCCATCTTCGACTGTGGGCGGCCACCGAACAGACGGTCCATCAGCCGTCGCGATGCGGCCACCGCCACCGGGGTCAAGCCGACCTTGCCAGCAATGTCACCCACCGCGTGCACGCTCGGCACGCAGGTGGTCTGCCACTCGTCCACCTGCACCTGCTGGTGTTCGCCAATGCCGATGCCGAGCGCCTCCAGGCCCAGGTCACGGCTGTTGCCGCGGCGGCCGGTGGCAAAGAACACCGCGTCGAACACGCTGTCGAGCGGGCCATCATGGCCGAATGCACGTACGCGCTCGCCATCGCGCTGCAGTTCGCGCAAGCGATAGCCGAAATGGATGCGCACGCCCTGCTGCTTCAGGTTCTCGGCCAGCTGATCGGTCAGCTCATAATCGAAACGATCCAGCAGCCGCTGGCCACGTACCAGCAGGCTCACCTTGCTGCCCAGCGCCTGCAGCAATCCGGCCAGTTCCACCGCGATGTAACCACCGCCAATGATCGCGACCTCGGCCGGCGCCGCACGCAGATCGAAGAAATCGTCGGAGACCAGGCCCAGTTCCGCGCCGGGGATATCCGGACGCAGCGGGTGCGCGCCGGTCGCGATCAGGATGTGCTCGGCGCTGTAGCGCACGCCATCGCTGCAGGCCACGGTGTGCGCATCAAGCAGATGGCCGCGTGCCGGAATGCGCACCACGCCGGTTTCGTCCAGGCGCTTGTGGTAGCTGGTATGGATGTTGCTGATGTAGGCCTGGCGATGGATCACCAGTTCCTTCCATGAAAGCGCCGGGCGCGCTTCAACATCGAAACCCATCGCGCTGGCCAGGCCGATGCGCTCATGCAGGTCGGCCGCCAGCCACATCGCCTTCTTCGGCACGCAGCCAACATTGACGCAGGTCCCGCCCAGTTCTCCGGGCTCCAGCAGTGCCACGCGCTTGCCATGCTGCGCGGCGCGGATCGCACCGGCCAGCCCGGCGGAGCCGCCGCCAAGGACGATCAGGTCGTAATCATAGGGTGCAGTGCTCATCGGAATCGCTCGGGTCGGTAAGGGGCAGGATCGATCGCTGGCGTGCGGCCGCAGACGAGATCGGCGATCAGCTGGCCGGTGCCGGCGCTCATGCTGATGCCGAGCATGCCATGCCCCGCTGCAAGCCAGACGTGAGGATGCGCGGGCGCGCGGCCGATCAACGGCACGTCGTCCACGCTCATGGGGCGCCACCCGCACCACTGCTCCTGCAGCTGCGCACCGCGCGGCGCGCGCAGGTAGTGGTCGGCGGCCTGCTGCAGGGCCTGCAGGCGGCGCGTGCGCAGCTGCGGGTCGGCGCCGGCGAACTCCATGGTGCCGCCCAGGCGCAGCGCGTCGCGCCAAGCAATCACGAACACGGAATGGTCCTTCAACACGACCGGACGCTGCGGCACCTGCGCCGGTCGCGACCAGGTCAGCGAATAGCCCTTGCCGGGCTGGATCGGCACGCGCAGGTCCAGTTGACGTGCCCAGTCGCGCGACCACGGGCCGGTGGCCAGCACCAGCTCACGCGCCCGCACGGTCTGCTGGCCGGCCTGCACGCGTACGCCCTGCGCATCGTCACTGAATCCCTGCACGTCCACCTGTTCGTCGATCACCACGCCCTGCGCGCGCAGCACGCGCGCCAGTTCAGCGGTGTAACGGTCCGGACGCAGCTGCGCATCGCCGGGAAAGTGGATCGCACCGGCAAGGCGATCATGGAACGCTGGATTGTCGCGCGCATAGTCGCCGCCACCGACGCAGGCGGTGACGATGCCCAGCGCGTTCAGTGCCTCGCACTCGGCCGCATGAAGATCGAAGTTGCGGGCATCACCAAACACATAGTCCAGCCCGCGCGCAGCGAATTCGCAGTCCAGCGCATGTATATGCACCCACTGGGCCAGACGCTGCCGCGAATCATCCAACAATGCGCCGCGTGCCCGCGTGGCGTGCAGCCAGTCGCGCGCATTGCAACGCGCCCCGAACTGCAGCAACCAACGCCACAATGTCGGATCCATGCGCGTACGCACATACAACGGCGCACGCGGATCGAGCATCCAGCGCAGCGCACGCAGTGGCACGCCGGGTGCCGCGAGCGGTGGCGCATGGCTGGGGGTGATGGTGCCGCAGTTGCCATGCGACGTCGCGCCGCCGACGCGCCCCCGGTCGATCACGCGCACCTGCCGCCCCTGTGCGCGCAACGCGAGCGCAGCGGCCAGTCCAATGGCACCGGCGCCGACCACGATCACATCCTCGTGTGCGCCCTGCATCGATCAGCCCTGCCCGGCACCGCGCCGCATCGGTGGCCACTGCCGATAGGTCATCGCACGCCATACCCACTCCATCGGGCCGAAGCGGAAATGACGCAGCCACAGGTGCGAGATGACCACCTGCACGGCAAACAGCAGCAGCGCGAACAGCAGCTGCACGCCACGTGGCATCATCTCGAACCTGCCCAGGCCATAGTGGTAGAAGATCCAGGTACACAGCAGCGACTGGCCAAGATAGTGGGTCAACGCCATGCGCCCCACCGGCGCCAGCCACGCAAGCCGCGTGCGCCAGTGCACGATCCACGCCAGATAGCCCAGGCACATCGGCAGCCCGCCAACCGTGAGCAGGGCCATCGCCGCCGTCACCGGCAGGTTGTATTCGCCTGGTGCCAGGTAGGGTTTCCATGCAACCCCGATCATCGTGACCAGCAGGCCCAGCGGCAATGCAATCCAGCGCAGCGACGCGTACAGGCGCGGGAAGCGCTCCGGCGCCGTCAGCGCGCCACTGCCGGCGAACCAGCTGCCGATCAGGAACATGCCCAGCACTTCCGGGCCGGTGATCAGCAGCGCACCCATTGAGGTACCGAACTCGCTCAGGCGCTGCACATTGGCCTGCGCCCAGCTGCCCTGCCCGTACACCTGCCGCTGCAGGTCGATGCTCTGCTGCGCCTGGGCAAGCATGCCCTGCACCTCTTCGGCTGAAGCCATCGACACCATCGCGCCCACCAGCAGCATCATCGCGACACCGCCGAGGTAGACGGTCATGCCCATCCACGGCAGCCAACTGCGCGGCGCCTCGCGGCAGGCCAGCAGCGGCAGCGAGATCAGCGCATACATCACCAGGATGTCGCCGGACCAGACCAGCAGTGCATGGCACAGGCCGATCAGCAGCAGGCCGGCGCTGCGGCGCAGGTAGAACGGGGTGAAGTCTCGCCCGGCCACCTCGGCGCGTTGCGCCATCACCGCAAAGCCGGCGCCGAACAACAGCGAGAACAGGGTGAAGAACTTGCCCTGCACGAACACGTAGACGAAGGCGTCGGCCCAGTAATCGATGCCCCGCCAGTGCACGTCAATGCCGGTGAAGGCCAGATCCAGCGGGCCGCTGAAGGCCTCGATGTTCATCAGCAGGATGCCCAGCAACGCGGCACCGCGCAGCACGTCCAGCACGGCGATGCGTTCGCCGGAAGCCACCGGCTGCAGGGAAGGAAAAGCGGCGTTCACGGGGCATCCGTCAGGCAGGTCCGCCATTATGCCGCCGGCCCACGCACCATGGATGCCAGCGCCGTGTTCCACATGCGCAACGGCCCGCCGAAGCGGGCCGTTGCTGCCATCACGATCGCGCTGCGATCAGTGCTGGTGACCGCCGTCGCCATGGACGTGGCCGTGGTCCAGCTCTTCCTTGCCGGCTTCGCGCACATCGACGATTTCGACGTCGAAGTGCAGGTCCTTGCCGGCCATCGGATGGTTCAGGTCAACGTCGACGACGCTCATGCCGACCTTCTGCACGGTCACCGCACGCGGGCCGAAGTTGGTCTGCAGCACGACCTGCTGGCCCGGAGCCAGCTTGGTGTTGCCGAAGTGCTTCTTCGGCACGCGCTGGGACAGGCCTTCACGACGCTCGCCGTAGGCATCGGCCGCCTTGACGTCGACGTTGAAGGTCGCGCCGGCTTCCTTGTCCATCATGGCGTTTTCCAGGCCCGGGATGATGTTGCCGTGGCCGATCAGGATCGCCAGCGGCTCGCCGCGGTCCTTGGACGATTCGATCGGCTCCTGGCCGACTTCGGAAACGGTGTAGTGGAAGCGGACAACGCGGTCTTTTTCGATCTTCATGCGCAACTCTGTCTGGATCTGCCGGAGGCAGGCGGGTTGGGGCGGGTTGTCGCCCGACGGGGACGCCGCCATCATGACGGCCAATCCAAGGTGGCGCATTATCCGGAGATCATGCACATCACGCCAGTTTCGTCCGGCCTGCGCCGGCTCCTCGCCCCGGCCCTGCTGCTGGCCCTGCCCCTGTTGATGACCGCCTGTGGCGGTGGCAAGGCCACCCGCCCGGCGCCGCCCCCGCCCACGGCGAACTGGCCAAAGACCGTGCCGGACAACCCCGAGGCTGCCAACTCGGTGCTGATGCGCGCCATCAGCCTGGTCGGCACGCCCTACCGCTATGGCGGCAATACCCCGGATTCGGGCTTCGACTGCAGCGGCCTGGTCGCCTATGTCTACCGCGAGATGCTGGACCTGCGGCTGCCTCGCACCTCGCGCGACCTGGCGGCGGTACAGGGCCCGAAGATCGACCCGCAGCGCCTGGCCACCGGCGACCTGGTGTTCTTCGGCAGCCGCGGCAGCGTCACCCATGTCGGCATCTATGTAGGTGAAGGTCGTTTCGTGCACGCGCCGAGCACCGGCGGCACCGTGCGCCTGGACTCGCTCAGCGGCCCCTACTGGAAGGACCACTACACCGGCGCGAAACGTGTCCTTCGCTAAAATGAACAGGCGATATGTTCAAAACTGTGACACACATCACCATGGAACTAACGGTTTACTAACGGAATTTTTAACTTATTGCCGCTTTTACAGGGCATGATGCCCCATCGTTTTTTTCCTGTGACCGACGCGTGACGACTGACGACCTGAAAAGCGAAGGCCAGACTTCCGTATCTTCACGTAGTGCCCGCCCGCTGTTGCTTGGCCTGGCACTGTGCCTGACCAGCCTTCCGGCCTGGTCGCAGACCGCTCCGAACCGCTCCGATGTGACCCCGGCCCCGGTGGCCGAGAGCACCGCTCGACCGGCCGCCAAGGCCGAGGCGGCCGCTCCGCAGCGCAGCCGCGTCGATGCCGCCGCCAGTGCCACGCTGGCCGCCCTGCTGCCGCATCTGGCCGCCAATGACACCATTCCGCTGATGGACCGCTCGGCCGTGGTAGCCGGGGACCTCAGCCGCCTGCTCGCCAACTACGACACCAGCAGCGCCGCCAATGGCAGCGTTGTCGGCACCGCAGCCGACAATGGCAAGGTGCAGTCGCTGCTGCGCCGCGCGATGACCCTGCTGGGCACCCCGTACCGTTGGGGCGGCAGCAATCCGGACAGCGGTTTCGACTGCAGCGGCCTGGTCGGCTACGTGTTCCGTTCGGCCCTGGGCATCGAGCTGCCGCGCGTCTCGCGCGAGATGGCCCACGACGACAACGCCGAACTGATCAACGACCGCGCCGCGCTGGCGGCGGGTGATCTGGTGTTCTTCGGCCGCAAGGGCCGCGTCGACCACGTCGGCATCTATGTCGGTGACGGCCGCTTCCTGCACGCACCGAGCTCGGGCAAGGACGTCCGCGTGGACACGCTCCTCAGTGGCTACTGGGGCAACAAGTTCATGCAGGCCCGACGGGTCGATCTCTGATCTGTGACCGGTTGGCGCTGCCGCGCCGCCTGACACGAGAAAGCCGCTGCCCTGCAGCGGCTTTTTTGTTGGGCCCGCAATGACAGATGGGCGCCGGTCGGCCCCGGTGGGTGCCGACCTTGGTCGGCACTGCCCTCATCCACACACGGCGTGGATCCACCGACCTCTGGTGGGTGCCGACCGTTGGTCGGCACTGCCGCCATCCACGCATGACGTGGATCTACCAGGTGCCCGCCTCGGCCGACACCGCGCAAGCCACCTCCCAGACAAAAGGCCTGCCGGTCAGGGCGGGCCTTCATCTCCACGCAACCTCAGCGGCGTGGCGGTGTTGGGTCCGGATCGTCCACTCCCACGTTGCTGGACGGGTTGTCATACACCGCCTGGTCGAGCAGCCCGGTTTCCTTGGCCACGATTACCGGCACCAGCATCTGGCCCGTCACATTGGTCATCGTACGCATCATGTCCAGGATGCGGTCGATGGCATACAGGTAGCCGATGGTCTCCAGCGGCAGGTTGGCCGCGCTCAGCACCACCGTGGCCATGATCACCGCGGTACCCGGCACGCCGGCCGTACCGAAGCTGCCCAGCACCGAAGCGATCAGCACCACCACGTACTGCTCCGGGGTCAGCGGCACACCGCTGTACTGCGCGATGAACACCGCGCACAGCGCCGGGTAGATCGCACCGCAGCCATCCATCTTGATGCTGGCGCCCAGCGGCACCGCGAACGAACCGTAGTCCTTGTTCACGCCCAGGTTGTGGGTGATCGAACGCAGCGCCACTGGCATCGCGGCGAAGCTGGACGAGCTGACGAAGGCGACCTGCATGCCCGGCGCCGCGCCACGGAAGAACTTCAGCGGGTTCAGGCCGTGCGCCAGCAGCAGTGCGCTGTAGACCACCACGATGTGCAAGGCGCAGGCCACGTACAGCGCCAGTACGAAATGGCCCAGCGGCAGCAGCTTTTCGAACCCGTAGCTGCCGACCAGGCCGGCGATCAGGCCGAAGGTCCCGATCGGGGTGACTTCCAGCACGAAGCGGGTCACCTGGATCATGATGTCGCTCATCTGGCCGACCAGCTTGCGCGCCTCGGTCACCTTCTCGCCCAGCTTGACGATGGCAAAGCCCACCAGGCCGGCGAAGAAGATCACCGGCAGGATCGAGCCGCGACCGGCAGCCAACACGGTTTCACCGGCCGCATTGACCTTGGTGCCGATGCCGGACAGCGCATAGAACACATTGGCTGGCACCACGTCCAACAGCACCTGCACCACGCTGGGCACTTCCCGCGGCACGTAGTTGCTGGCCATGGTCAGCTGCAGGCCTCCGGCGCCAGGCTGCAGCACGGTACCCACGCCCAGGCCGACGCACACCGCCAACGCAGCGGTGATCACGAACCACAGGAAGGTACGGCCACTGAGCGCGGCGACCGACTTCTGTCCGTGCAGCGACGAGATCGCGTTGATGACCGCGAAGAACACCAGCGGCACGGCGATCATCTTGATCAGGGTGACGTACAGTTCACCGAGCGGGCCGAACCACGTTTCCGCGGCCGGGCCGAACGCCCAGCCGGCCAGCGCGCCGAGCACGAAGCCGCCGACCACGCGCTGCCAGAATGGAATCCGCAGCCAGGCAGAGACCAGCTTCATAGGCAATCCAGAGGGGAAGGAAGGGATGCTGGCACGATAGCCCATGGCGGCCCGCAGAACGACCGCCCGGCCGGCAAATCAGTGTGTCATCGGCGTGCCTTGCAGGGGCGGGCATAATGAACGTCCCGTTACAGTTTGTGAGATCCCAGCGTCCATGCGCCGTTCCGTCTCCCTGTTGGCCGCCTGCGCCACCACCCTGCTGCTCGGCGCCTGCGCCAGCGCCAGTACCACCTCCGCCTCTGCCCCGGCCGGCCTGAAGGTCGCCGTCGATCCCGTCGCCCATCCGGCCGGCGAGACCCCGCAGTGGTGGTACCGCAGCGGCGCCGCCCAGGCCGCCGCCAACGGCGCGATGTCCGGCAAGGCCAAGAACGTCATCCTGTTCCTCGGCGACGGCATGAGCCTGACCACCGTGGCGGCCTCGCGCATCTACGAAGGCCAGCAGAAGGGCGGCTCGGGTGAAGAGAACCTGCTGTCGTGGGAGCGCTTCCCGGCCACGGCGTTCAGCAAGACCTACAACACCGATTCGCAGACCCCGGATTCGGCCGGCACCATGACCGCCATCACCACCGGCGTGAAGACCCACATGGGTGCGATCGGCGTCAGCGCCGGCAGCCGCACCGACTGCGCCGACAGCCTGTCCAAGGGCCTGCTGACCTGGCTGCAGCTGGCCGACAGCGCCGGCCTGGCCACCGGCGTGGTGTCCACCGCACGCCTGACCCATGCCACCCCGGCCGCCACCTACGCGCACTCGCCCGAGCGCAACTGGGAAAACGATACCGACCTGACTGAAGCGGCCAAGGCGGCCGGCTGCAAGGACATCGCCCAGCAGCTGCTGTCGACCTCGCGCTATGGCCGCGGCCCGCTGGTCGCCCTCGGCGGCGGCCGCGGTGAATTCACCACGGTGGAAGAGCGCGACCCGGAATACGACGACAAGGTCGGCCAGCGCCTGGACGGCCGCAGCCTGGTGCAGGAATGGCAGCAGGCGCATCCGCAGGGTGCCTACGTGTGGAACAGCACGCAGCTGGCGGCGGCCACCAACGCGCCGGCCATCCTCGGCCTGTTTGAACCGGACCACATGCGCTACGAGTACGAGCGCCCGCAGGATCCGGGTGGTGAGCCAAGCCTGGCCGAACTGACTGCCGCAGCCATCAGGAATCTGTCCAGGCACAAGGAAGGCTACGTGCTGATGATCGAAGGCGCGCGCATCGACCATGCCAACCACAGCGGCAACGCCTACCGTGCGCTGACCGAGACCGTGGCCCTGTCCGATGCGGTGCGCGTGGCCAACGAGCTGACCTCGGCCGACGACACCCTGATCATCGTCACCGCCGACCACTCGCACACGCTGAACTTCGTCGGCTACCCGGCACGCGGCAACCCGATCCTGGGCAAGGTCAAGGACAAGGGCGGGGAAGATGGCGCCGGCAAGCTGGACTACGCGCTGGACGGCAGCGGCCAGCCTTACACCACGCTGAGCTACGCCAATGGCCCGGGCCATACCGGCAGCAGCAACCAGCAGCCGGCCGGCCCGAAGCGCTACCCGCACAACCCGAGCAGCTTCGAACCGGCCAACGGCCGCCCGAACCTGCGCGAGGTCGACACCGAGCATCCGGACTACATGCAGGAAGCACTGGTGCCGATGAAGTCCGAGTCGCACGGCGGCGAAGACGTCGGCATCTGGGCGCGCGGCCCGGGCAGCAAGGCGATCCGCGGCACGCTGGAACAGAACGCGATCTACCACATGATCGTGCAGGCCACCCCGGCCCTGCGCGAGCGCCTGTGCCAGGCCGGCACCTGCAATGACAAGGGCGTGCCGGTGCAGCTGCCGGCACCGACGGCCTTCGAACGCAAGGCCGAGGCCAAGTGATCGCACGGCAGGCCCGCCCTGCCCCCGCCAGCGGCCGCCTTGCGTGGTCGCTGGCAGTGCTTGGCGTACTGATCAGTACCCGTGCAGCGGCGCAGGCACCGGCGTGCAAGCTGCTGACCGACGAACACGGACTGTGGCCGCTGCCCAACTGCGAGGTGATCGATCACCGGCCGAAGATCAGTGCCGACACGCTGAAGGACCTGAACTACGACGACCACGGCCTGGCCGTGGTGTATGCAGGGCAGGGCTTCCACTATGTCGACCGCAAGGGCCGCAGCCTGCCGGTACTGACCTGGGACAACGGTCCGGAAACACCGCAGGAAGGCCTGCTGCGCGCCCGCGTCGGCAACCGCGTCGGCTACTTCGACCTGAAGTTCCGCCAGGTGGTGCCCGGCACCTTCGATTTCGGCTGGCCGTTCCAGGATGGCGTGGCCGAGGTCTGCAACGGTTGCCGTCGCGGTACGCCGGATGCCGATGGCCACACGCCGATGGAAGGCGGAGAGCGGTTCCGGATCGACCGCTCGGGCCGTCGGGTGAAGTAGGTTTTTCGGCAGGGCTGCGCCCTGCACCTGCCGAAGCCAAATCAAGATCAAAAGCGGCTCTGGTTTTCTGTGAGTTGGGCGGGGGGGGGGGGGGGGGGGGGGGGGGGGGGGGGGGGGGGGGGGGGCGGGGGGGGGGGGGCCGCCCCCCCCGCGCCCCCCCCCCCCCCCCCCCCCCCCCCGCCCCACCTCCGACAGATCTCCGGTGACGGTTGGACCATCCACGCTTTGCGTGGATGAAATCTGTCAGATATCGAAATAAATCGGGGTCAGATCCGTTTTCCGCAGGAAAACGGATCTGACCCCCTCGGCAACCCCTTCGGCATGTCCAACAGACCGCAGGAAACTGTCGAAGGCGGGGGGGGGGGGGGGGGGGGGGGGGGGGGGGGGGGGGGGGGGGGGGGGGGGGGGGGCGGGGGGGGGCTGGGGGGGGGGGGCGGGCCCCCCCCCCCCCCCCCCCCCACCCC
>NZ_JAWIRX010000006.1:141934-226092 GCF_036319965.1 Stenotrophomonas sp. SMYL41
CGGGGTGGGTCCGGTTGCGGGGGCGTGAGCCGCATGGATGCGGCGACCGAGCTTACATGGACGTACTTGCAGCGTCTCCCGCAACCGGACCCACCCCGCCAACCCTCAGGAAACCAGCTGTTGCTGTTGCTTCGGCCGTTGCCGTTGCTTGCGCGTCTGCGGGTGCAGGGCGCAGCCCTGCCGAGCAACCCTATACTTGCCGCCGTGACTGCCTTCCCTTCCCTCGTTCCGCTGGATGCACCACTGCTGGTGGGCTACAGCGGCGGCGTCGACTCGACCGTGCTGCTGCACTGGCTGTGGCACTGCGCGCGTGCCTCCGGCACCACGCTGCGTGCGGTGCATGTGCACCACGGCCTGCACCCCGATGCGGACGACTGGGTGCTGCACTGCCAACAACAATGCGCAGCACTGGGCATTGAACTGGCCGTGCATCGCGTGCAGGTCGACCACACCCTGGGCCTGGGCCTCGAAGGCGCGGCACGGCAGGCGCGACGCGCCGTGTTCGCCGCCGAACTGCGCGACGGCGAAACACTGGCGCTGGCGCAGCACCTGGACGACCAGGCCGAGACCTTCCTGCTGCGTGCCTTGCGTGGTTCCGGCGTCGATGGCCTTGCCGCGATGTCCGCGGACAGCCGCCTGGGCGAACACCGTTTGTGGCGACCGCTGCTGGCGGTGCCGCGCAGTGCGCTGCTCGACCATGCCCGGCAATACGCACTGCATTGGATAGAAGATCCCAGCAATGCCGACGACCACGCCGATCGCAACTTCCTGCGCCTGCAGGTGCTGCCGCTGCTGCGCCAGCGCTGGCCGCACGCCGCTGCGGCACTGGCGGGCAGCGCGATGCACTGCGGGCAGACCCGCGAGCTGCTGGAGGAGGAAGACGCCGAGCTGATCGCGCATCTGGAGGTCGTACCGCGGGTGCTGTCGCTGCAGCTGCTGCGCCAGGTATCACCGGGCCGTGCGGCACGCGTGCTGCGCGCCTGGGTGGCCGGCCACGGTGCGGAGCCGCTGCCGGCCACGGTGCTGCAGCAGGCACTGGACGAGCTGCTGCCGGCCGGCAACGATCGCCAGGCGCGGGTACGCTGGCACGATCATGCCATCCAGCAATGGCGCGATCATGCCTATCTCCTGCCCGCGCAGCTGCCGGCGCTTCCCCATGATTGGCAGGCCGAATGGGATGGACGCGCGCCATTGGCGTTGCCCGATGGCGGTCAACTGTGCCTGCAGGGCGCCCCGGCCTTCGAGCGCCGATTGCAGGTCCGTGCACGCGTGGGCGGGGAGCGCATCCTGCTGCCCGGTCGCCCGCATTCGCATGCGCTGAAGGACTGCCTGCAACGCGAACACCTTGCCCCCTGGCGACGCGCCCAACTGCCGCTGGTCTTCGATGGACCACAGCTGCTTGCCGCCGCCGACGTGGTCATTGCGGCTCCCCTGCAGGCCTGGTTGCAGGCCCATGACGCGCAGCTGCAGTGGCGTCCCGGCGGCTGGTGAATTGACCCCCGCCCGCGGCCCGTCCACACTTGCCACATGGCCAAGAAGTCCCCCGAAAACGCCTCCCCTGTCGCCCAGTTCGAGCAGTCGCTCGAATCGCTGGAGCAGTTGGTGGAGCAGATGGAAACCGGCGAGCTGAGCCTGGAAGCCTCGCTCAGTGCTTACGAACGTGGCGTCGGTCTGTACCGCCAGTGCCAGCAGGCGCTGGAGCAGGCCGAACTGCGCGTGCGCCTGCTCAGCGATCCGGCGCAGCCGGAAGCCTCCGAGCCTTTCGATCCGCCCAGCCATGACGGCTGAGGTTCTGTTCGCGCGCTGGCGCGACCGTATCGAAAGCCAGCTCGACGCTGCCCTGCCCTCGCCTGCCGAAGCACCGCAGGGCCTGCACCAGGCCATGCGCTATTCCGTGCTGGGCGGTGGCAAGCGCATGCGTCCGCTGCTGGTGTATGCCAGTGGCCACCTGTTCGGCGCACAGCCTGAAAACCTGGATGCGGCGGCGATGGCCGTCGAGCTCATCCACGCCTATTCGCTGGTGCATGACGACCTGCCGGCGATGGACGATGACGCCCTGCGACGCGGCAAGCCGACCACGCACATCGCCTTCGATGAAGCCACCGCGATCCTGGCCGGCGACGCCCTGCAGACCCGTGCCTTCGGCCTGCTGGCCGATGCGCCGCTGCCGGCCACGCTGCGCGTGGCCTGCCTGCAGACCCTGGCCCACGCGTCCGGCGCCTCCGGCATGTGCGGCGGCCAGGCGCTGGACATCGATGCCACCGGCCAGCAGCAGGCACTGGCGGCACTGACCCGCATGCATGCACTGAAGACCGGCGCGCTGATCCGTGCAGCGGTGCGCATGGGAGCGCTGTGCGGCCAGGCCCACGAGCCGCAGCTGGCCCAGCTCGACAGCTTTGCCGACGCGCTCGGCCTGGCCTTCCAGGTACGCGATGACATCCTCGATGTCGAGGCCAGTTCCGAACAGCTGGGCAAGACTGCCGGCAAGGATCAGGCACATGACAAGAGCACGTTCCCCGCCCTGCTCGGCATGGACGGTGCGAAGGCCCAGCTTCACGAACTCGCAGCACGCATGCAGGCGATCCTGGCCGGATATGGCGAGGAAGCCGATCCGCTGCGTGCGCTGGCAACACTGGCGGTGGAGCGCGATCACTGATCGCTGTCGGGCTGTGCGCCCGCCGGGCGTGGCCCACATGGAAACGCCCGGCAATGCCGGGCGTTTCTTTTTGCGTCGTTGATCGTTGCCGCTTACTTGATCAGGCGCAGGGTGAACGGGTAGCGGTAGGCTTCGCCGTTGTTGGCCTTCACTGCGGCAATGATGCAGAACACCAGGTTGATGATGCCGACGATCGGGGCCAGGATGCCGCCGATGATCACGATCATCAGGATGATGCTGATGACCATGGCAATGGTCACGGTGATCTGGAAGTTCAGGGCTTCCTTGGCCTGGTCGGTCACGAAGGCCTTGCCAGCATCGTCCTTGTTGATCAGCCAGATGATCAACGCGCCGATGAAGCCGGTGAAGATGCCCAGCAGGTGCGCGGCCAGGGCCATGGTGCGCTGGTCGGCCGGCACGTCGGTGGTGGCCGGCGGCGGCGGGACGTTATCGAATTCGCTCACGACAAAACTCCTTTTCATTGGGTGGTCTTGACCCACCAGCACCAAGCTGGTCGCGTCAGGCGGGCATAGCTTACGCCATCAATGCCATCAATC
The DNA here is from genome assembly GCF_036319965.1 of Stenotrophomonas sp. SMYL41. Lineage (NCBI taxonomy): Bacteria > Pseudomonadati > Pseudomonadota > Gammaproteobacteria > Lysobacterales > Lysobacteraceae > Stenotrophomonas > Stenotrophomonas sp. SMYL41. The sequence continues at coordinate 145,148 of NZ_JAWIRX010000006.1, forward strand.
ATTACCGGCGATGGTCATCCGCCCCAGCAGGATCGAACCAGTCCGGATGTGCGAGCGCGGATCGACGTCGCTGCCAACCGCCTCGATACTGCTGAACATCTCACGCAGATTGCCGGCGATGGTGATGCCGTCCACCGGGTACTGGATCTCGCCGTTCTCGACACGGAAGCCGCCCGCGCCCCGCGAGTAATCGCCGGTCACCCCGTTCACGCCCTGCCCCATCAGCTCGGTCACCAGCAGGCCGTCGCCCATCTGCCGGGCGATCTCCTCCAGCGGGCCGGCATTGGCCGCCAGCTGCAGGTTGTGCACGCCACCGGCATTGGCGGTGGTCTGCAGGCCCAGCTTGCGCGCCGAATAACTGCCCAGCACGTAACGCTGCAGGACGCCGTCACGGACCAGCGCCGAAGCACGGGTGGCCACGCCGTCGCCGTCGAACGCGGCCGAACGCAGGCCGCGGCGCAGGTGCGGCAGTTCGTCGATCTGCATCCATTCCGGGAACAGGCGCTGGCCGACGCTGTCCAGCAGGAAGCTGGCCTGGCGGTACAAGGCGCCGCCGGACACCGCCGACAGCAGGTGGCCGACCAGGCTGCGCGCAACTTCCGGGGCGAACAGCACCGGCATGCTGCCGGTGGCCAGCGAACGCGGCTGCAGGCGGGCCACGGTGCGCTCGGCGGCACGACGGCCGACCAGGCCCACGTCTTCCAGATCCTCCCGGGCCAGCGCGCTGGTGTACCAGCCATCACGCTGCATGCCATCGCCCTGGCCGGCGATCAGCGCGCAGCCGATCGAATGGTGGGTGCCGCGCTCACGGCCGAAGAAGCCATGCGAGTTGGCATACACCGACAGGCTCTGCATGCTCGACACCGAGGCGCCGTCGGAATTGCGGATCTGCACGTCGGCCTCGCGGCCGGCGGCCTCGCAGGCCAGGGCCAGGTCCACCGCCTCATCGGCCTGAAGCGCCCACGGGTGCCAGGCATCCAGATCCGGGAAATCGGTGGCCATCAGCGCCGCCTCGGCCAGGCCGGCGGCCGGGTCATCCTCGGTATGCCGGGCGATCGCACAGGCCTGCTCGACCGTAGCGGCCAGGCTGGCCTCGTTCAGGTCGCCGGTGCTGGCACTGCCCTTGCGTTGGCCGAAATAGACGGTCACCGCAATGCCCCGGTCGCGGGTTGACTGCACGGTCTCCACTTCACCCAGGCGGACATTGACCTCCAGGCCACGGTCCTCGCTGCAGCTGACCTCGGCCTGGCTGGCGCCCAGCGCGCGGGCGCGGTCGAGCAGCTGCTGGGAGAGGTCGGCCAGCCGTTCCAGCCGGGCCGGGCTGTCGTCGCCGACGGCCACTTCAGGGGCGATCACGTTCAATGCTTTATCCTGTGCGGGTTGGGCCCGGCATCACGCCGGGCGACTTTTTTTGAGATCAGGTAGGGACGATGCGCGGACGCGACGAAGAAACCGGTGAATTCCACGACAAGAGCCGCAGCCAGAACCGGCGCGACGCACTCGACGTGCTGGCCCTGGGCGAGAAGCTGGTGTCGCTGACCCCGGCCCAGCTGGCGCGCCTGCCGATTCCGGAAGACCTGCTGCCGCACATCGCCGAGTGCAAGCGCATCACCGCCCATATCGCCCACAAGCGCCAGCTGGCGTTCCTGGCCAAGCACATGCGCCGCGAAGAGGACGCCACGCTGGATGCGATCCGCGATGCGCTGGACGCCAACAGCGAAACCGGCCGCCGCGAAGTGGCGATGATGCACCGCGTGGAAGACTGGCGCGAGCGCCTGCTGGCCGAGGGTGACAAGGCGCTGGCTGCACTGCTGGACGACTACCCGCAGGCCGACCGCCAGCAGCTGCGCACGCTGGTGCGCAATGCGCAGGCCGAGAAAGCGAAGAACAAGCCGCCGCGCGCCTATCGCGAGATCTACCAGGTGCTGCGCGGCCTGATGCTGCCGGCCGCGCTGGGCCTGAAGGCCAGCGCCGAAGACGCCGCCCCCGTCGAGGGCGACGAAGCCGACGAGGACTGAGTCCGCGCCGGCCAGGGCGGTGGCCGCGGCCATCGCCATGCTCAGGCCTGGGTACCGCCGACGGTGATGCCCTCGATCAACAGCGAGGGCTGGCCGACACCCACGGGCACACTCTGCCCGTCCTTGCCACAGATGCCCACGCCCTCGTCTAGGGCCAGGTCGTTGCCGACCATGCGCACCTTCTGCATGGTTTCCGGGCCGTTGCCGATCAGGGTCGCGCCCTTCACCGGCGTGGTGATGCGGCCATCCTCGATCAGGTAGGCCTCGGTGGCCGAGAACACGTACTTGCCGCTGGTGATATCGACCTGGCCGCCACCGAAATTGACGGCGTACAGGCCCTTCTTCACCGAACGGATCATTTCCTGCGGGTCGTGCTGGCCGGCGCGCATGTAGGTGTTGGTCATGCGCGGCATGGTCAGGTGCGCGAAGGATTCGCGGCGGCCGTTGCCGGTCGGCGCCACGCCCATCAGGCGGGCGTTGAGGCTGTCCTGCATGTAACCGACCAGGATGCCGTCCTCGATCAAGGTGGTGCACTGGCTGGGATGACCCTCGTCGTCGATGTTCAACGAACCGCGGCGACCGTCCAGCGTGCCGTCATCGACGATGGTCACGCCCGGGGCGGCAACGCGCTCGCCGATGCGGCCGGCGTAGACGCTGGTGCCCTTGCGGTTGAAGTCGCCTTCCAGGCCATGGCCGACCGCTTCGTGCAGCAGCACGCCGGGCCAGCCCGGACCAAGCACCACCGGCATCACCCCGGCCGGCGCCGGCACCGCGTCCAGGTTCACCAGCGCCTGGCGCAGCGCTTCGCGGGCGAACGCTTCGGGGCGGCCGTCGGCGAACAGCTGGTCGTAGCCATAACGGCCACCGCCACCGGCATAGCCGGACTCACGACGGCCGTTCTGCTCGACGATCACCTGCACGTTCAGGCGCACCAACGGGCGCACGTCAGCGCCCAGCACACCGTCGCTGCGGGCGATCAGTACCGTATCGACGCCGCCGGACAGGCTCACCATCACCTGCTTCACGCGTGGATCGGCGTCACGCAGGTAGCCATCCAGGCGCTTGAGCACCTCGACCTTGGCCTCGTTGCCGATGCCATCGATCGGATCCAGCGCCGGGTACAGCGCGCGCGCGTTGCCGCGCAGCAGCGATCGCCCGGACTGGGCGCCGCCCTCGCGCGAGATCGCGCGCGCCGACTGCGCCGCCGCCAGCAGTGCGTCGGCATGGATGTCATCGGAGTAGGCGAAGCCGGTCTTCTCGCCGGAAATCGCCCGCACGCCCACGCCCTGCTCGATGGAATGGGCGCCGCCCTTGACGATGCCGTCTTCCACGCTCCAGCTCTCGCGGCGGGCGTGCTGGAAATAAAGGTCGCCGAAGTCCACACCGGGGCCGAGCAGCTGGCCGAAGGTGCGCTCCAGGCCAGCGGTATCCAGGCCGCCGGGGCGCAGCAGGCGGTCTTGGGCAAGCGTCAGGGCGATATCAGTCATGGTTCTCGATCTGGGGATGCGGGGGCGCTCAGGCAAGCCCCGTGAATAGGGAACCGCGCTCAACGCGAGCGCGGCAGGCCGGTGACGGTCGGCGGAATGGTCGGTGCAGGTGCCGGCTCGGGCGGTGATGGGGTCTTGTCGCGGCTGCGCTCGATCACTTCCACCTTCGGTTCCTTCCATGGACCGGTCACCTTGTAGGTACGGGCGCCAATCTCGCCCAGCGGCTTGGACAATACCGCATTGGTGGCCGCGCCCAGCGCCGCCCCCACCGGGCCACCGGCCACCGCACCGACCACGGTCAATAGGTTGCCCGCGCGCGGGTTGACGTCGATGGTCTGGTCGAATTGCTGGTTGCGCAGGTCGGCCTCGCCACGGATGGTGATGTTGGCTGCCGGGCCTTCGATCAGCACCTTGTCGGTGCGCGCCATGCCCTGGCCGAACTGCATGCTGCCGTCGATCTGGTTGAACGCGAAGCCCTTGGAGAAGAAGTCGCGGAAGTCGAACATCAGACGCCGCGGCAGCTGGGTCACGCTGAGCAGGCCCAGCACGCGGCCTGCGCCCGGCTCCAGCTCCAGCAGCTGGCCGTTGCGCGCGTGCAGGTCCAGGCGTCCCTGCAGGTTGCCCAGCTGGAAGTCCGACGGACCGCCACTCCACGTGGCCTGCAGCTGCGCCTGGCCGGAACCGCCACGCAGCTGGCCACCGTAATCGAGGTTCTGCATCAACCCGCCCAGATCCTCGCTGCGCACCTGTGCGGTCAGCTCGGTGCGGCCCCCCCCGGTAGGGCCCAACCAGCGACCGCTGATGTCGATCTCCTGGTCCGGCGCACGGAAGCGCAGCTCGTCCACGTTCAGGCCATTGGCCAGCGGGCGCGTACGCAGCACCGCTTGCCCCAGCACCACCTTACCGAACTTCAGGTCGGCGATGTCCAGCGCGAATGGCGGCAGCTTGGCCGGGTCCATGTCGTTGGCGCCGGCCTGTACCCGTGCCGGTGCGGCCGGTGCACCTGGAACCGCCGGCAGCGACTGCCAGTGCACGCGGTCCAGTTGGCCACTGATGGTGCCGCCGTCTGCATTGGGGACGGTCAGGCGCCCGGCCAGCGACGGGCCGTCCAGGCGCACATCCAGTGCCTGCGCTCCCGGGCGCAGCTGCAACCGGGTCTGCTCGAACACGCCACCGATCAGCTTCAACTGGCCGACCTGCACGTCCACCGCACGCAGTGGCATGGTGTCGTCATCACTGCCACCACGCGCCAGGCTGATCCATTCCAGGGCGTCCAGGGTCGGGCTGCGGCCATTGACGGTCAATCCGCTCGGCGACGGCTCGCGATCGACGTGGTCGCTGCCCAGCGTCACCTGCACCCCGGTCTGGTTGTTGTGGCTGCGTGCGGCCAGGGCCAGGCGCTGGCCGAAGGCCACATCGATGCGCCCGGCGCCCATCGGCAGCTGCGCGGCTACGGTGGTCGCCAATGGCTCGGCAGCGGGTTTGTCCAGCGGCGCCGGCAGGTCCAGCCGGGTGCCGACCAGGTCCGAACTCAAACGCAGCTCGCTGGGCGGCGCAGGTGCCCCGGGCGCCACCTTGGGCAGGTTGACCGCGATGGTCCATGCCGAAGTGCCGGAGATGTAAGGCTTGAGCCAGGCCATTTCCGGTGCGCGGTCGATCAGCACGCCGGCATCAAGATGGGCCGTCAGCTGCGACTCGAAGGCCCGCGTGCTGTCGTGCACGTAGCCGCCGGCGCGCAGGCTCAGCCGACCGTCCTGGCCAAGGTGGCGCACCGACAGTGCCTCGGCATCGAAACCGCCATTGCTGTAGCGCGCCTGCCCGTGCATGTTGTCGAAGGCGAGCTGGAAGCGCTTGTCGACCAGCTTCACGCCGGCCAGATCGACCGTCCCCTGCAGGTGGCCGCCACCCTCATCGTGGTGCAGTGGCTGCAGCAGATCGAAGGTCACATGCGCCGGGCCAGCGGCGGTGAGGTTGTCCAGGGTGTCGCCATAATCCTTGTGCAGCGGGCTCTGCCGCAGCATTGCCAGCAGTTTGCCGGCCTCGCTCTGCGCATCGGCGCGCACGTACAGCGGCTGCTGCCCGAAGTCCTGGATGCCTGCCTCGAATTTCTGCACCGCCACGCCCGCCAGGTCGCCGCGCCCGTGCATGTCGAAGCCGGGGCCGATGAAGGCGATATCGGCATCGACCTGGCTCATCAGCGGCCAGTCGTGCTGGAAGCGGATGTCGCCGTTGGTGATGTGGCCGGTGGCCTCGAAGCGGCCATCGTTGTTGTCGAACGGCCAGTCGTCCAGGTCACCGCTGACCAGGCCGACGCCATTGCGCACCTGGCCGCCGGCCAGCGCCATGTCCAACCAGTCGGTGGCGCCCTTGCTCATCTTGGAGTGGATCCAGAAGCGCTTGGCTGCGGTCATCGGCACATCGTCCAGCTTGGCCGCCAGCTGCAGCCACGGCCGGGTGCCGTCGCCCTGGAACCAGACACCACCGCGCACATCGGCCGCATAGTCGGTGCCTTCCACGCGCATCGCCGCCGTGCCGATGCGCCAGCCACCGCCTTCATCGCGCCAGCCCACCACCTGGCCCGCCAGATGCAGATCGTGGCGCACGCCGAAGCCGGTCGGCCAATCGAACTGCAGCTGTCGTTGCGGCGGCAGCTGCAGGCTGAAGCCATCCGCGTCGCCTTCGAAGCGCCCGCCCAGGCCGCGCAGGCCGGGCGAATTGCCCACGCTGGCGAAGCCCAGCGACTGCAGCTCGCCCTGTGCCCACAAGGGGCCATCGCGTTCGCCGGCCAGCGTCAGGTCGCGAACGTCCAGCTGCGGCCTGGACAGGAAAAGCCAGCGGCGCAGGCCCGGTTCAAGGCGATCGCTCAGCGCCAGTGCGCGCAGCGCAATACCGGCCTGCACCGCACCGGCGTTCACCCGCAGCTGCTGGCCGACCTGCAGCTGCAGGCCATCGAGCTGCTGTTCGCCTTCTTCGGTCTTCAGGCGCAGGCGCGGTACCTGCAACGCCCAGCCATCGGCCTGGCGCTGCCAGCGCAGGCGGGCCTGCAGCCGTTGCAGCTGCAGCTGCGGTGCCGCCATGCCGGGCATCGGCGCGCCGTCAATGCGCACCTCGCGCAGGTCCGAATCGGTGGTCAGCGCCACCGGTGCGAAGTCTCGCAGGGTCAACCACAGGTTCAGCTCGCCCTTGCCCTCGCGAAGGCGCGCACCACCGGCCGCCAGCAAGGGCGACCAGGCATGGAAATCGACCGGGTCGGCGCCCAGCCAGGCCTGGCCGTTGCCGCGCACACGGTCCACGTCCAGTACCGCAGTCAGCGGCAGCGCTTCGGCGTGCGCCCAGGCGCGCACGCCCACACGCAGGCGATCGCCATTGACCCGCATGCGCAGGTCGATGCGCGGCAGGGTGGTGTCGATGCCCAGCGCCGGCGCGTGCACGCCCAGGCGGCCTCCGATCACCTGCAGCTCGCCCAGCCGGCGCATCGCATCCAGGGGATCACCGCCGTTGCCGGGCTGCGGCAACCCGCGTACCGACCAGCGTCCATCCTCGTCCTGCTGCAGGTCCAGCACCAGGCCACGCAGGCGCAGCTCGGTCAGCGAGCGCCCCGGCAACAGCCCGCTGTACATCGACACCAGCACCTCGGCCTCACCGATCGCCAGGCCCTGCCCGGCGCCGATGCGCAGGCCCTTCAGCTGCAGCAGCGGGCCGCGGCGGGTCCAGGCAGTCTGCAGCTGGTCGAAACGCACCGGCTGGCCGGCACGCTCACTCAACCAGGCGGCAATCCTGTCGGGATGACGCTCGGCCAGCGGCAGCAGCTGGCTGAGCGTGCCCACCAGCAGTGCAAGCCCGACCAGGCCCACCGCACAGGCGGCGATGAAATGACGGCGGATCCTTCGCAGTCGCAGGCGCGGCGGCGCACTCATCGGCCACCGCCGGCCTGCAGCCGGCGAGGATCAGAGCAGAACGACATCGAATTGCTCCTGCAGGTACTGCTCGTCCGCCTGGAAACGGATGCTCTTGCCGAGGAACTCTTCCAGCTCGGCCACCGCCGAGGATTCCTCATCGGTGATGCGTGCGACCACCTTGGTCGAAGCGATCACCAGCAGGCGCGCGGCATCGAACTGGCGCACGGCACGGGTGATCTCACGGAAGATCTCGTAGGTCACCGTCTCGGTGGTCTTGATGCTGCCGCGGCCGCTGCACTGCGGGCAGGTCTCCGACAGCTGGCGCTCCAGGCTTTCCACCGTGCGCTTGCGGGTCATCTCCACCAGGCCCAGCGGCGAGAAATCATAGACCGTGGTCTTGGCATGGTCGCGGGCCAGTGCCTTTTCCAGCGTGCGCAGCACCTGGCGGCGGTGCTCTGCATCATCCATGTCGATGAAGTCGATGATGATGATGCCGCCCAGGTTGCGCAGCCGCAGTTGCCGCGCCACCGCCTGCGCCGCTTCCAGGTTGGTGCGGAACACCGTTTCTTCCAGATTGCGCTGGCCGAGGAACGAACCGGTATTGACGTCGATCGTGGTCATCGCTTCGGTCTGGTCGATCACCAGGTAGCCACCGGACTTGAGTGGTACCTGCTTGTCCAGCGCGCGGCCGATCTCGTCCTCCACGCCGAACATGTCGAAGATCGGCCGGTCACCGGAATACAGCTCCAGCTTCTCGGCCAGCACCGGCATGTACTTGGCGACGAAGGCCTGCAGCTGGCCGAAGGTCTCCTTCGAGTCCACCTTCACCTTGTCCACGTCCTTGCGGATCAGGTCGCGCACCGACCGCAGCGGCAGGCTCAGGTCTTCATAGATGATGCTGCACGACGGCGCTTCGCGGCCGCGGCGTTCGACCACGTTCCACACGCGCGACAGGTAGGCGATGTCCTCGGCAATGGCCTCGGCCGGCTGGCCTTCGGCGTTGGTGCGCACGATGTAACCGTAGCCACCGTGCTGTGCCGACAATTCGGTCACCAGCGCCTTCAGGCGGGCGCGCTCGGTTTCGTCTTCGATGCGCGCCGACACGCCCACCACCTTGGACTGCGGCAGCAGCACCATGTAACGCGAGGGAATACTGATCTGCGTGGTCAGGCGTGCGCCCTTGGTGCCGATCGGGTCCTTGACCACCTGCACCACGATATCCTGGCCATCGCGCAGCAGCTCGACGATCGGCACGCTGGCCGGCGGCGGCAGGGTGGTGTTCTCGGTGTCGGCGCTGGCCACCGGCGCCGGGCGCACTACGTCGTTGGCATGCAGGAACGCCGCCCGCTCCAGGCCGACTTCGACGAAGGCGGCCTGCATGCCGGGCATTACCCGCTGCACCTTGCCCTTGTAGATGTTGCCGACCACGCCACGGCGCCAACCGCGCTCGATGTGCAGTTCCTGCAGCATGCCATTTTCGATCACCGCGACCCGGGTCTCGCGCGGGGTCACGTTGACCAGGATTTCCTCAGACATCGGCAGCCTCCCTGGCGGCATCGGCAGTGGGGGCCGGCACGCCACAGCGCGCCAGCAGACGATCGGTGTGCAGCAGCGGCAACCCCATTACACCGGAGTAGCTACCGGAAAGGTGTTCGATCCAGCGTTCGGCCCCACCCTGGATGGCGTAGGCACCGGCCTTGTCCAGTGGCTCGCCGGTGGCGACATAGGCGGCGATGTCGGCGGCGTCGATCGGGGCGAAGGTCACCTCGGATATGACCAGCTCGCTGTCCAGGCCGGCCGCGTCGACCACCACGACCGCAGTCATCACCTGGTGGGTGCGCCCGGCTAGTCTGGCCAGCATCGCCCGCGCATCGGCGGCATCGGCCGGCTTGCCGAAGACCTCGCCATCGAGCACCACCTCGGTGTCCGAACCGAGCACGCGCGCCTGCGGGTCACCAGCCAGTACCTCGGCCAGGCCGGCGCGCGCCTTGTCGGCGGCGACCCGGCACACGTACTGCTCGGCACTTTCAGCCGCCGCGCGCTGCTCGACGACCTCCAGGTCCAGGGCCTGGAAGGGGCGCCCGAGTCGGGACAGAAGCTGGTTGCGTCGGGGGGAGCGGGAAGCAAGATAGAGCATCGGCACAGCATAACCTGAGGCCGCCACCTGAATCGCCGGCAACCCGTTCCGGAACGCGTACAACCCCGAACAGGCTCACAGCGCGTTCATCGCTACGACACCACCCTCACTGCCACAACAAGGAGATCCCATGCGCCTGACCGCCACCCCGTTGCTGCTTGCCCTGTCCCTTGCCCTTGGAACCTCGATGACCGCCCATGCCGCTCCGTCGTCGCCGTCGATCGCCGCCGCGGCCGAAGGCACCCTGTTGAACATCTCGGCCAACGCCGAGGCAACCCGCGTGCCGGATGTCGCCACCCTCTCGGCCGGCGTGGTCACCCAGGCCGCCGACGGCAACAGCGCCATGCGCCAGAACGCCCAGCAGATGGACAAGGTGCTGGCCGCGATCAAGGCCGCCGGCATTGCCGAGCGTGACGTGCAGACCAGCGGCATCAGTCTCAATCCGCAGTACCGCTATGCCGACAACGAAGCGCCGAAGATCACCGGCTACCAGGCCAACAATACGGTCAGCCTGAAGGTGCGTGACATCGCCAAGCTCGGCAAGGTGCTGGATGCCCTGGCCGCTCAGGGTGCCAACCAGATCAACGGCCCCAGCTTCGAGATCGACCAGCCCGAACCGGTCTATGACGAAGCCCGCCTGGCCGCCTTGAAGAAGGCCCAGGCCCGCGCCCAGACCTATGCCAAGTCGTTGGGCCTGCAGGTGCGCCGCATCGTCAGCATCTCCGAGAACAGCAACGGCGGCTTCCGCCCGATGCCGGTGATGCGCACCATGGCAGCCGGTGCGGCGATGGACAAGGCCACCACCGTCGCGCCGGGCGAATCGACGGTCTCGGTCAACCTGGACGTGGTGTTCGAACTGGGCCGCTGATCGCGTCCGCCGCGCTCGACCCGGGCGGGCCCCGCAGGGGGCCCGCCTTTTTCATGCGCGCCGCCGGCACTGGCTGAAGGCCAGCCCAACGATCTTGCCCCTGCCTCTAGGCAGTGGCCGCCATGCCGCGCTACTGATGGACTGCCAGCCGCGTGCGGCAACCCCGCCACGGGCCCTGGTGCGTTGAGGACTTCGTCACTGGCATGGAGGTGGATCATGGTTCGTACGTACCCCGTTGCATCCCCGCATTTCGACCCTGCCCGCGTTGCCGCCTGGAGCGCGGCGATCGCCCTGCATCTGCTGGCCTTCCTGTTGCTGCTCATCCCTGCGACCTACCAGGCGGTGCAGGTCCCGCGTGACAAGACCACGGTCAGGCTGATCGAGAAGATCCCGCCGACACCGCCCCCGCCGGTGCTGCAGGAACCGAAGGAAGTGGCCCGGATCGTGCCGAAACCGCAGGCCCAGCCGGTCACGCCGCCGCTGCCGGCCCCCACCGCGACCGTGGAGGAAACCCAGGGCATCGCACTGCCGGCGGCCGAACCGGCCCCGCCGCAACTCGCGCCGAGCATCGACACGTCCACCCCGTTGGCCGGCGCCCAGTTGCAATACCGCAGCGCCCCGCCGCCGAGCTACCCGATCCAGTCCCTGCGCAACCACGAACAGGGCACGGTGCTGTTGCGGGTGGAAGTGGACACCCAGGGTCAGCCAGTGGCCGTCAGCGTCGAGCGCAGCAGCGGCTCACGCAACCTGGACCAGGCCGCTCGCCAGCAGGTGCTCAGGCACTGGCGCTTCGAGCCTGCCCAGCGTGACGGCGTGGCGGTTCCGGCCATCGGCATGGTGCCGGTGCAGTTCTCGCTGCCGGATTGAGCGAGCTTCCGGCCCGGCCTCGCGCCGGGCCGGCCGCCTGCCTTCAGCCGCCGAGACTGCGGACAGGCGCGGACCAAGCGTTACCGATTAAGCAAAAATTCACGACTTCGTCACCTGCTGGAAACCTAGATTGGCATGTCCCGGTATCGATCCGGCGACAGCCCTCAACGCTACGGTTTTCCAGTTAGGAGAGAAGCTGTGAAACACCCGATCCAACGGCCCGCCAGCCGCCGCAGCACCCTGGCATCGTCCATCACCCACATCCTCACCGGCGGCGCCCTGTTGCTGGCCGGCGCCGTCGCTTCCTCCTCCGCCTTCGCGCAGGAACAAGCCACCAACCTCGACCGCATCACGGTCACCGGCTCCAACATCCCCCGCACCAACACCGAGACGCCCTCCCCGGTACAGGTGGTGAGCCGCCAGGAAATCGACCGCAGTGGCAAGACCACGCTGGCCGAGTACCTGCAGACCATCACCGCCGATGGCGCCGGCTCGATTCCCAAGACCTTCGGCAACGGTTTCGCCGGCGGTGGCGCCGGCATCTCGCTGCGCGGCCTGGGCGCGGGCTCGACGCTGGTGCTGTTGAACGGCCGCCGCATGGCGACCTATGGCCTGGCCGACGACGGCCAGAAGGTGTTCACCGACCTCAGCACCATCCCGCTCGATGCCGTCGAGCGCGTGGAAGTGCTCAAGGATGGCGCCTCGGCGATCTATGGCTCCGACGCCATCGCGGGTGTGGTCAACATCATCCTGCGCAACGACTTCCAGGGTGCGATCCTGCGCGCGTCCTACGGCCTGTCCGGTGACAGCGACGGCGATACCAAGAAGGCCACCCTGACCGCCGGTACCGGCGACCTGTCCAAGGATGGCTGGAACGCGTTCTTCAGCCTGGACGTCGGCAAGTCCGATGCGATCAAGATCAGCGACCGCAAGAACCGCAAGTGGATCGGTACCGGCGATACGCGCCCGTGGGGCTATGACGCCACCGATGCGCAGTTCCTCGGCGGCCCCTACCTCAGCGGCCGCACCAACGGCGGCGTCGGCCCGAACGGCTCGGTGTTCAACAATGACTCGCCGTCGCCGCACCTGGTCGCCCTTCCGGGCTGCGCCAACCTGAGCACCATTCCGGGCCAGACCGAAGCCTCTTCGGCGGCCCAGGGCTGCCTGTGGGATCCAGCGCAGCAGTATCGCGACCTGACCCCGGAAGAGAAGTACATCAACGTGTTCGGCCGCGCCACGTTCGCCTTCGGCGAAGGTGGCGAGATCTACACCGAGATCGGCTACTCGAAGAAGGAAACCATCTTCAGCAATACCCCTTCCAGCGTGTCCGGTGGCTGGGGCTTCCCCGGCGGCCCGAAGAACGCCAGCAGCGGTGACGGCGCGACGATGCTCTATGCCGGGCATCCGGACAACCCGCTGCCGTATGCGGCGCGCCTGCGCTACAGCGCGTGGGATGTCGGCCCGCGGGTGACCAACAACACCAACGAGTTCAACCGTTTCCTGGTCGGCGCCAAGGGCAACTGGGGCGACTGGAGCTACGACACCGCCTACCTGCATTCGGGCACCGACCTGGTCAACAAGCGCACCGGCTTCCTGCGTTACAGCTCCGTGCTGTGCGCGCTGGGCAACCCGAACTGCGCAGGTGGTACGTGGCGCATCGGTGACAACGCAAACCTGAACTCGCAGGCGCTGTACGACTACATCTCGCCGACGATCAGTGCGCGCGCCAAGTCCAGCCTGGACATGTTCGACTTCACCGTGTCGCGCAGCCTGGCCGACCTCAAGGGTGGCCCGCTGGGCCTGGCCATCGGTACCGAGTGGCGCAAGACCAGCAACAGCCTGACCCCGCAGACCTACACCGACCAGGGTGACATCATCGGCCTGGGCTACTCGGCCTACGACGGCACGCAGAACGTGTACGCCGGCTACGTCGAACTGTCGGCGCCGGTGCTGGAACAGCTGGAACTGTCCGGCGCGGTGCGTTATGACAAGTACGAAAGCGGTGAAGGCAAGGCCACGCCGAAGCTGGGTGTGAAGTGGACCCCGGCCGACTGGATCGCGCTGCGCGCCAGCTACGCCGAGGGCTTCCGTGCGCCGAATCCGGCCGAGAACGGTGACGGTGGCCTGGCCGCCTTCTCCAACGCCCGCGATCCGGTGCGTTGCGCCATCGATGCCGACGAGTGCACGCCGCGCTCGATTGCGATCATCACCCGCCCGAACAAGGACCTGAAGCCGGAAGAGTCCAAGAGCTACTCGGTGGGCCTGGTGCTGCAGCCGACCTCGACCACCTCGATGACCGTCGATGCCTGGCAGATCAAGCGCACCAACGAGATCGTACAGGGCAACACCGCGGCAGCCATCCTGGCCGGCAACGTGCTGCGTGATTCCAACAACATCGGTGGCGTGCCCAACTCCGGCAGCATCCTGGCCGTCAACACCGGCTACGTGAATGCCAGCTCGTCGCGCGTTCGCGGTATCGATACCGATATCCGCCAGACCTTCGATATCGGCCCGGGCCAGCTGGAGCTGGACCTGCAGTGGAGCCACATCCTGAAGTTCGAGCGTACCGAAGACGGTGAGACCGTCGACTATGCCGGCACGCACGGCAACTGCGACGTGACCAACTGCATCGGCACGCCGAAGGACAAGATCAACTTCGGCACCACCTGGAAGCAGGGTGCGTGGAGCGTGAGCGGTGTTGCCAACTACATCAGCAAGATGGACAACACCGACAAGCGTGGTGGCGACTACCAGGCGTTCTACGAGGATGGCACGCCGGTGACGAAGATCTCTTCGTTCACCACCTTCGATCTGTCCGGCCGCTGGAACATCACCGACGCCTTCGAGCTCAATGCCTCGGTGGCCAACGTGTTCGACCGCATCGCACCGCTCGATCCGACCACCTACGGCGGCGTGAACTACAACCCGATGCACTTCTCCGGTGCACTGGGCCGTTATTTCACCGTGGGTGCCAAGTACACCTTCAAGTAATCCTGCAGCAGCGTCACCTGCAAAGGCCCGGGCCAACACCCGGGCCTCTGCATTTTCAATGCCACCCGGCATTGTCGAGCCAGCGTCAGCCGAACAACCATAGCCAGCACATCCAGCAGATCAGCAGCACCGCAGCGGTGGTGAGGCCCCAGAAGCAACGCTGGTACAGACGCCGTTCGGCCACCTCCGAATTGAGATCATCACGAGCGGACTGCAGCACCTTCTGCAACGTCAACTTCTCCTTTCTCAGATCAGCAGCGACTTTCTGCATGCCGGCAAGCAGCTCCTCGCTCTGCTTCAACTGGGCAGATAACCTGCCATGGCTCTCTTCCAGTGCAAGACTGCGTGCGCTCGCCCCTGCCACCTCGGACTGCAGCAAGGCTTCCCGCCCGCTCGCCGCCTGCAGGTCCTTTTGCTGGCTGCGCACCAGCGCCTCCAGATAATCGTTGCTGCTGGGATTGCTGAGGACCATCGCCTGCAGGAATCCACGCTCGCTTTCCAGCAAGCGCTTGATTCTTTCGAGGTATCGAGCTTCCTCCGCATCACTGGTTTCGTCCTCGGGAATGGTATAGCCGTAGATCGGCACCCTGCCGATATCCACTTCGATCACTGCAATGCCCAGTTGCCGGAGGCCATCTTGTTTTGCAGCATCCACAGCATGTGAGCGCCTGACCTCAAGCAGGAACTTCCCGTCCCACTTGGAACCCAGATCATCCTCGCTGGTGAACTCGACATACAAATCTGCCCGATAATCGCCCCTTCCCGGCACCTGCCACTCCTGCTCCACCCGGGAGATCGAGATTCTCGATTCACGCCAGCGACGAGGCCCTTTTCTGGTAGGAAGCGAAAGGGACAGCTGCACATGATCCAGCCGACTGAAAGCCTCCTTGAACAACAGATGCTGCAGCGATTCGCCTCCCGCTGCCGCTCCGCCCTTCGCACCGTCGATATATGCGAAGTACCACGACCGCCCCTTCATCACGTGCTTCACTGGGCGCCGCTGGCCTGCACGGTGCGTTGAGAAATAGCGATCTCCCGTGGGTTCTCCCGCATAGTCCCTGTTGCGACGGTGGCCCACAGCCTGCGCCGTAACGTACTCGGTTCCATCGGGAGTGAGAAAGGCCCGCGATTTGGTCATGGGGGTGCGCGCTCATGGAGGGAAGCCGACTATGCCAACCTTCCATCGCACCCGATGAGATGGATAAGATCGATGACCCGAATGCAACTGCTGCACTGCCCGGCCAAAAGGCCGATGGGATGACCGCAAGGGAACCAAAGCATGCCCTCGTCCAACCACCGTCTCGGCCTGCCCGCGTTGACTGCACTGGTAGTCGGCTCGATGGTCGGCGCCGGCATCTTCTCATTGCCGCAGAACGTTGCGCGCAGCGCCGGCCCGGCCGCCGCGATGATCGGCTGGGCGCTTAGCGGTGCGGGCATGCTGATGCTGGCCTTCGTGTTCCAGGCCCTGGCCAACCGCCGGCCGGACCTGGACACCGGCATCTACGCATACGCGCGGGAAGGCTTCGGCAACTACATCGGCTTTTCCGCGGCATGGGGTTACTGGGTTGCCTCGGTGCTCGGCAACGCCAGCTTCTTCGTGCTGATCTTCAGTGGCCTCGGCCACTTCATGCCCATCTTCGGGGAAGGCAATACCCCGGCCGCCGTGGCCGCATCGTCATTGCTGTTGTGGACCGTGCACCTGTTGGTGCTGCGTGGCCTGCGCACTGCCGCCATCGTCAACGGCCTGGTGACCGTGGCCAAGCTGCTGCCGATCGCACTGTTCCTGATCCTGGCCGCCGGCGCGTTCCGCATGGACGTGTTCCGCGCCGGTTTCCTCGGCACGCCTGCGCTCGGCGACCTTGGCCAGCAGCTGCGCGGCATGATGCTGGTAACCGTGTGGGTGTTCATCGGCATCGAGGGCGCCAGCATCTATTCGCGGCGCGCCGCACGCCGCGCCGACGTGGGTCGCGCCACGGTGATCGGCTTCCTCGGTGTGTGGCTGCTGCTGGTGCTGGTCAGCCTGTTGTCGATGGGCGTGCTGTCGCAGGCGGAACTGGCCGGACTGCCCAATCCGTCGATGGCCTATGTGCTGCGCGCCATTGTCGGCGAATGGGGCGCGACGGTGATCATCATCGGCTCGATCATCTCCGTTCTCGGTGCGCTGCTGGCCTGGGTGCTGCTGTGCGCCGAAGTGCTGTATGCCGCCGCAGGTGACGGCACCATGCCGGCCTTCCTCGGCCGCGAGAATGCGCGCGGCGTACCGGCCAATGCACTCTGGTTGAGCAACGGCCTGATCCAGCTGTTCCTGCTGCTGGTGCTGGTCAATGCAGGCAGCTACACCGGGCTGGTGCTGCTGGCCGCATCGATGAGCCTGGTGCCCTATTTCCTGTCCACCGCGTTCGGCGTGCAGTTGGCCTGGCGCGGGCAGGCCTACGTTGGCGAACCGCGCGTACGCTGGCGTGATTTCGGGGTGGCACTGCTGGCCAGTGCGTATGCGCTGTGGCTGGTGTATGCCGGCGGGCTGGACAATCTGTTGTTGTCGGTGCTGCTGTACGTGCCCGGTGTAGTGCTGTTCGCACTGACCCGGCACCAACGCGGCGAGCGGGTATTCACCCGCTGGGAGTGGGTACTGTTCGGCGCGATCCTGGCGGTGGCGATCGCCACGCTGGTGGCGTTCTGGCGAGGAACACTGACACTGTAGCCAAGCCATGCTCGGCTGCTGCGGATGAACCAGCCGAGCATGGGCTCGGCTCTACAACAAGGCAAAAAAAACCTGCATCTCGCGATGCAGGTTTCTCAAGGTGGCGCCCGAAGTTGGACTCGAACCAACGACCCCCTGATTAACAGTCAAGTGCTCTAACCGGCTGAGCTATTCGGGCAGACGACCAGTATAACCACTCTTCACGCGCGATGGTAGGGGTGATTGGCAATCATTGCGGCGGCCCGATACAACTGCTCGGCCACCACCAGGCGCACCAGCATGTGCGGCAGCGTCAGCGGTCCGATCGACCACGTCTCATCGGCCAGTGCGGACACGTCCGGCGAATGCCCTTCCGGGCCACCGATCAGGAACGCCAGGTCGCGGCCCTGCCCGCGCCAATGCTCCAGGCGCTGTGCAAGCTGTTCCGAACTCAGCTGTCGCCCCGGCACATCCAGTGCCACCACATAGGCGTTCTTCGGCAGCGCAGCGATGACCCGCTTGCCTTCATCTTCAGTGGCGCGGCGCGGATCACGCCCCTTGCCGCGCAGGCCGGGCTCGATTTCCACCAGCTCGAACGGCAGCCAGTGCGACAGCCGCTTCTGGTATTCGGCGAAGCCCTGCGCGACCCAGCTGGGCGCACGTTCACCGGTGGCGATCAGGCGAGCTTTCATCAGCGGTTCTCCAAAACGCCGACGGCGCCATCGGCGCCGTCGAAGGGATGCATCAACGTGCGGCTCAGGCCACTTCGTCGTCGCTGGACGGCGGCTGGTCGCCGACGGTCCACAGGCGCTCCAGGGCGTAGAACTCACGCACGCGCGGCAGCATCACGTGGACGATCACGTCGCCCAGATCGACCAGCACCCACTCGGCTTCGCGCTCGCCTTCAACACCCAGCGGCATCACGTCGATGTTCTTGGCGAAGCGCACGACTTCATCGGCGATCGACTTGACGTGGCGGGTCGAGGTGCCCGAAACGACGATCATGTAGTCGGCAACGCTGGACCGGCCGCGTACGTCGATCTCGACCAGGTCCTTGGCCTTCAGGTCTTCGGTGGCTTGGCGGACGCTGGCCAGCAGTTCCGGCACGGACGGCGGCGGGCTGGGCAGATCGACCTTGATGGTCTGGGGCTGGGTCTGGTTGCTCAAAGTGGATCGACTCGATAAACGTGGGGGCGATTATACGGGGATGGCGCGGCCGCGGCATTCACGCTGTGGCCGGGCGGTACAGCCCGTGTGCAGCGACATAGTCGGCCACGGCCGGTGGCAGCAGGGCGCGCCAGGGGCCACCGGCGGCGATCTGCGAGCGCACGGCGCTTGCCGACTCCTCACGCAGCGGGTGGTGCAGGCGCAGGATGCGCCCGGCCGGGCTGGCGAACAGGGCCTGTTCGTTGTCGGCCCAGCGCCCTTGCAGGGCACGCCCCAGCTCGCCATTGATCGACGCCTGCAACGGGCTGCCCGGCCGTTCGGCCACCACGAAGTGGGCCAGCCCGAACAGGGCCTCCCATTCGTGCCAGCCGGACAGGCCCAGCAGGCTGTCGGCGCCAACCAGCCAGGCCAGCGGCCGGCTCGGGCCCAGCTCGCCACGCAGCTCGCGCAGGGTATCGACGGTGTAGGAAGGACGACCGGGAAAGCGTGCGGCACGGTCCAGCTCACGGCGGTCCAGCAGCAGGCCCGGCTCGTCGCCGATGGCCAGCGACAACATGCTGCAGCGCTGCTCAGCGGTGGCGCCGGGCACCTCACGGTGCGGCGGATCGGCCGCCGGCAGCATGCGCACAGCGACCTGCAGTTCGTCCCGGGCGGCCCGCGCGATTGCCAGATGCCCCAGGTGCACCGGATCGAAGGTGCCCCCGTAATAGATCCGCAGGCTCATCGCTCAAACCCGCGCCAGCAGGCGCACGGCACGCGGTTCGGCCACGGCCACCAGCAGGCGCTCCAGCGCCAGCCAGGCATCGCCGTCGGCCCGTCCCTTGGCGATGCGGTCGACCAGACCGGCTTCGGCCACGAAGCGTTCCCAGCGCTTGCTTTCCGGGTGGCGCTGCAGCGCGCGCTTGTAGGGCGCCTGCCGCGATTCCCAGATGCCACGCGATTTCATTTCAGCGGCCAGGTTGCCGCCACGGGCCTGCACGCGGGCCAGGGCCGCACCGGCCAGCAGTTCACGGATCACGATCGGCATCAGTGCGGCCACCGCCTCGCCTTCGCCGCGCAGGCCAGCCAGCATGCGCAGCACGGCCGGCGGCTGGCCGGAGAACGTGGCCTCCACCAGCCGGAACACGTCGTAGCGGGCGGCGTCAGCCACCAGCGATTCCATCCGCTCCACATCCAGCGGCTGGCCATCGGCCAACAGCGCCAGCTTGTCGATTTCCTGGGCAGCGGCCAGCAGGTTGCCCTCCACCCGCTCGGCCAGGCGCTGCACGGCGGCCGGGTCGGCACGCAGGCCCTTGCCGCGCAGGCGCCGCTCGATCCAGTCCGGCAGTTCGTGCGGCTTGATCGCCCAGGCCACCGACAGCACGCCGATGCGGCTGACCGCATCGGCCCACTTGCCCTGATGGGCCTTGCTCCATTCATTGGCGGTGATCATCAGCACCACGTCCGGCGCCGGATTGGCGCAGAACTGGCTGATCACCTCGGCGCCGTCCTTGCCCGGCTTGCCGCTGGGCAGGCGCACCTCGACCAGGCGGCGGGCGCTGAACAGGCTGGGCGCATTGAAGCTGGCGTCGAGCTGGTTCCAGTCGAAATCACGCCCATCGGCGTCGAAAACTTCGCGTTCGCCGATACCCGAGGCCCGCGCGCGCGCGCGGATGGCATCTGCCGCCTCCAGCACGCGCAGGGTTTCCGGGCCTGCGATCAGGTAGACCGGCGCCAACGCGGTGTCAGCGCCCTGGCTGGCCAGCTGCTCCGGACGCAGTTCCATCGCCGCTGCCGCTCAGTGCTTGACGTCGGCGGCCGGTTCGGCCGGCACCGCACCCTCGATCGGCTTGGCCTTCGGCGCGGACAGGCTGCCACCCTTCTCGAGCTCGGCGCGGACCACGCTGTCGATGCGGCGGATGATCGAGGCGGACATTTCCCGGCGCAGCTCCGTGGCCAGGATTTCGCGTTCGGTGGTGGTACCGGTGGCGTCGGTCGGCGGCGACACGTAGTCGCGCGACAGTTCGATCACCTGCTGCGGGACCAGTTCGCTGCCATCCTCGCGGCGGAAGATGAAGATCACCGCGTAGCGCAGGCTGTATTCCTGTGCGCGGCCCTGCGAGTCGATGGCGATCGGCAGGTCACCCCAGCGCTCGGACAGCACCTGCAGCTGGGTACTGGGCCCCTTGCTGTCCTCATCGGCCAGCTTGGCACCGGAGGCCAGCAGGCTGCGGTTGAGCAGCTTGACCAGTTCACTGTACGGGGCGGTGGAGACCACCTTCACCGGGGCGGTGTCGGTCGGCAGCATCAGCTTGTTGCGCAGATGGAAGCCGCAGCCGGCGAGGCCGAGGACAAGAACGAGGGCAAGCAGGATTCGGGTCATGGAGACAGTCTGGCGGAGCCGGGCGATCACGGCAACACACAGCGTGCCCGACGCCGCGTGAATGCAGGGCCATCAGGCACCCGGCCCTGCTTCTGGAAACGCACCGGCCACCGCGCGGGTGACCGGTACGGGGGGACATCAGGCAGCGACGATGTTCACGATCTTGCCCGGCACGATGATGATCTTGCGCACCGTCAGGCCTTCCATGAACTTGGCCGCGTTGGGTTCGGCCAGTGCCAGCGCCTCGACCTGCTCGCGCGCGGCATCGGCCGCCACCTCGATGGTGCCGCGCAGCTTGCCGTTGACCTGCACCGCCAGGGTCAGCGCATCGCGCACCAGCGCGCTGCTGTCGGCCTGCGGGAACGGCTGGTCTTCGAGCAGCGTCTCGCCGTGGCCCAGCACCTGCCACAGGGCATGGCTGGCGTGCGGGGTGATCGGGTTGAGCAGCAGCACGATGGCCTGCAGCGCTTCCTGGCGCACCGCACGGCCCTGCTCGCTGCCGTCCTCGAACTTGGCCAGCGCGTTCATCAGCTCCATCACCGCAGCGATCGCGGTATTGAAGCTGTGGCGGCGGCCATAGTCGTCACCGACCTTGCCGATGGTCTCATGGGTCTTGCGGCGCAGCGCCTTCTGGTTGGCATCCAGCACGGCGGCATCCAGTGCCGGGGCGGCACCGTCGGCGGCATGCTTCTGCACCTGTGCCCACAGGCGGCGCAGGAAGCGGGCCATGCCGTCCACGCCGGCTTCGTTCCACTCCAGCGACTGTTCCGGCGGCGCGGCGAACATCGAGAACAGGCGCACGGTATCAGCGCCGTACTT
This sequence comes from Stenotrophomonas sp. SMYL41, assembly GCF_036319965.1. Taxonomy (NCBI): domain Bacteria; kingdom Pseudomonadati; phylum Pseudomonadota; class Gammaproteobacteria; order Lysobacterales; family Lysobacteraceae; genus Stenotrophomonas; species Stenotrophomonas sp. SMYL41. Next base: position 166,443 of record NZ_JAWIRX010000006.1, read on the forward strand.
GTCGACCATCGCCTGCGGGTCCACGCCGTTGTTCTTCGACTTGGACATCTTCTCGGTGCCGCCGACCACCACCGGCTGGCCGTCGGCGATCAGGGTCGCGCCGGTGATGCGGCCGCGCTCGTCGCGCTGCACTTCCACATCGGCCGGGTTGATCCAGTCCTTCGAGCCATCCGGGTTAGGGCGGTAATAGGTTTCGGCGATCACCATGCCCTGGCACAGCAGGTTGCGCGCCGGTTCGTTGCTGTCCACCATCCGCGCGTCGCGCAGCAGCTTGTGGTAGAAACGGAAATACATCAGGTGCAGGATCGCGTGCTCGATGCCACCGATGTACTGGTCCACCGGCAGCCAGTAGTTGCCGCGCTTGTCGACCGCATCACGGGCACCCGGGGAGGTGTAGCGGGCGTAGTACCAGCTCGACTCCATGAAGGTATCGAAGGTGTCGGTCTCGCGCTCGGCCGCACCGCCACATTCCGGGCAGGTGGTCTTGCGCCATTCCGGGTCGGTCTTGATCGGCGAACCGGTACCCGAGAACGCCACGTCCTCCGGCAGCACCACCGGCAGCTGTTCTTCCGGCACCGGCACCGCACCGCACTTGGCGCAGTAGATCACCGGAATCGGGCAGCCCCAGTAACGCTGGCGGCTGACGCCCCAATCGCGCAGGCGGTAGTTGACGCGGCGCTGGCCCTGGGCCTTGCGCTCGAATCGTTCAGCCAGGGCTTCGAAGGCGCCCTGGAAGTCCAGGCCGTCGAACTCGGCCGAGTTGACCAGCTCGAAGGCACGGCTCTTGTCGCTGTACCAGTCCTGCCAGCGGCTGCCGTCCCAGTTGCGCTCTTCTTCGGTGCGCGCATCCTTCAGCGCGATCACCTGCCTGATCGGCAGGCCGTACTTGTTGGCCACTTCGTTGTCGCGCTGGTCATGGCCCGGCACGGCCATTACCGCACCGGTGCCGTAGCCCATCAGCACGAAGTTGGCGACCCACACCGGTACCGGCTCGCCGGTGACCGGATGCAGCGCGCGCAGGCCGGTGTCCATGCCGCGCTTTTCCTGGGTTTCCAGTTCCGCCTCGGACACGCCGCCCTGCTTCAGGTCGGCCAGCATTGCGGCCAGTTCCGGGTTGTTCTTCGCCGCATGCAGCGCCAGCGGGTGCTCGGCGGCGATCGACACGAAGGTCACGCCCATCACCGTGTCCGGGCGGGTGGTGAACACGCGCAGCGGGTCCAGCGCACTGCCGTCGACATCGCGCACGTCGAACTGGATTTCCAGGCCTTCGGAACGGCCGATCCAGTTGCGCTGCATGGTCTTGACCGAATCCGGCCAGCCGTCCAGCTCGTCCAGGCCATCCAGCAGTTCCTGCGCGTAATCGGTGATGCGCAGGAACCACTGCGGGATCTCGCGCTTCTCGACCAGGGCGCCGGAGCGCCAGCCGCGGCCGTCGATGACCTGCTCGTTGGCCAGCACGGTCTGGTCGACCGGGTCCCAGTTCACCACGGCGTTGCGGCGGTAGGCCAGGCCCTTGCGCATCAGGCGGGTGAACATGCGCTGCTCGTGGACGTAATAGTCCGGACGGCAGGTGGCGAACTCGCGCGACCAGTCAACGGCATAGCCCATGGCCTTGAACTGGCTGCGCATGTGCTCGATGTTCTTGTAGGTCCAGGCCGCCGGCGCGGTCTTGTTCTTGATCGCGGCGTTTTCCGCCGGCAGGCCGAACGCGTCCCAGCCCATCGGCTGCAACACGTTGTGGCCGGTCATGCGCTTGTAGCGGCTGATCACGTCGCCGATCGTGTAGTTGCGTACGTGGCCCATGTGCAGCGCACCGGACGGGTACGGGAGCATCGACAGGCAGTAGTACTTCGGCTTGTCCGAGGTCTCGTCGACTTCGAAGGCACGGGTGGCGTCCCAGTACTGCTGGGCGGCGGATTCAACCTGCTGCGGGTCGTAGGCGTTGGTTTCAGCGCTGGTCATGGAACACGCGGATGCGGCGGCAAAGCGGTACAGCGTACCGCAGTGCGGCAAACGTCTCCAATCCTGCCTGCGGCGCGCCGGCGCCCCGGCACCACGGAATGCGTCTCAGCGCGGGCGCGACAGCGGCAATGCCACCGCCAGCCAGACCAGCCAGCAGGCGAACGCGAGGCGTTGTGCCATCGGCGCCGGCAGCGTGCCCTGCAAGGCAAACGCCGCCAGCGCGGCCAGCGCACCGCAGGCCAGGGCCAATGCGCCGAAGGCACGGCCAAGCGCCTGGCGCAGATGGGACACGCCCAGCAGCACGGTGCCGGCGACGAAACCCAGCACCCAGATCATCCAGGCACTGGCGTGCAGCTGACTGGCCGGCCCGTGCAGGTCGTCCACGTCCAAGGGCAGCAGCCCCATCGCGGCAAAGGCCAGCCCGGCCAGCAGCAGCATCTGGCTGCCGACCCGTGGCGCCCAGCCGGCGGTGGCCGGCAGACTGCGACGCAGGCGTTCAGCCACCGCCGCCGCCAGTAGGCCGGGCAGCACGAAACCCAGCAGATTGAAGGCCAGCGCATGCGGTACGCCCTGCGCGCCCAGCAGCGCCACCGGGTGGCGGGCCTGCGCGTAGCCGTCCAGGCCGGCACCGAAGCCGGCCACGGCCAGGACGAATACAACTGCAGCAAGCAGCCCCAACCAACGATCAAGCCGGACCACGGACATTGCGCGCAATCACCCGGAAAGGAATGGACCCCGGCATTGTCGCGGCAGCGACGCGATGCGCCAAGCGCCGCGCATTTTCAGAGAAATTCGATGTCCGTGGTTCTCTCCTCCCACGATGCTCCCTGCATGGCAATCCCGCCATGCAGGGAGTTCCCCGTGATCCAACGCATCCTCATCGCCGCCGCACTCAGCCTGGGCCTGGCCACCACCGCCCACGGCGCTGATTTCAACTGCTACGCCAAGGTCGGCCCCGCCAGTGCCGCGCAGAACAGCAGCACCCTGATGGGCAGCGTCAGCGCTGCCGGCCTGCAGGCCGCCGAGGCCGAGTACTTCCGACGCACCTCGACCACCAAGCCGGTCAGCTCCGGCAAGTGGGTGATCCACGAGCTGTACTGCGTGCCGCGCTCCTGAGGATGTCACGGCGGGCCTGCAGGCCCGCCCCCTCCCGGGCGCACGCGTGTGATGGCAGGGTTGAGACCGACATCGATCGTCACCATAGAATCGGTCTCCAGATGCCAAGCGATGCCACCCCCATGACCGAGACGACCTACGTATTCGACGCCACCACTGCGACCTTCGAGGCCGAAGTCCTGCAGAAGTCGCTGCAGACGCCGGTGCTGGTCGACTTCTGGGCCACCTGGTGCGGGCCATGCAAGACCCTGGGCCCGATGCTGGAAAAGCTGGCTGCCGAGTACAACGGTGCCTTCGAGCTGGCCAAGGTCGATGTCGACAAGGAACAGCAGATCGCTGCGGCCTTCCAGATCCGCTCGGTGCCGACCGTGTTCCTGGTCAAGGGTGGCCAACTGGTGGACGGCTTCCCCGGCGCCATTCCGGAAGGCCAGCTGCGTGAGTTCCTGGCCCAGCACGGCATCGCGCCGGCCGATGTCGGCGACGCCGCCGCCGAGGATGACGCCCCGCTGGACCCGCAGGCGCAGGTGGACGTACTGCGCGCGCAGATCGCCGCCGAACCCGACAAGGACGAGCTGAAGCTCGACCTGGCCCTGGCCCTGCTGCAGATCGGCGGCGTGGACGAGGCCGGCACCCTGATCGACGGCCTGCCGGCCAATCTGGCCACCGACGACCGTGCCGTGCGCGCCCGCGCCCGCCTGGCCTTCGCCGCCGCGCTGAAGGATGCCCCGGCGGCCGAGGTGCTGGAGGCACGCATCGCCGCTGATGGCAGGGATCTCAAGGCCCGCCACCTGCGCGGCGTGCAACTGCTGCTCGGCGGCCATGACGAGGCCGCGCTGGCCCAGTTCCTGGAAATGCTGCGGATCGACCGCGGATTCGAGGAAGGCCTGCCGCGCAAAGCCTTGATTGACGCCTTCAATGTGATCTCCGACGAGGACCTGGTGGGCCAGTACCGCCGCAGGATGGCCTCGCTGCTGTTCTGAACGGGATCCCGCTCCGTTCAGAATCCCTGCACTGAACGCGGGCAATAATGCGCGCGCTGGCGGCCATGCGGTCGCCACGATCCGTTCGGGGGGATGAGGTCGGGGCCATGGGGTCTTGCAGCTGCACCCCCGCATTGCCGGGATTGCAAACTGTGACCGTCGTCCGCTCTTTGTCGTTCGCCATGCGTTTAACGAGCGCCCTGCTCTGCGCCCTCTTCCTGCTGCCCGCCATCGCCGGCGCCCAGGACTGGAACTACCGGGTCCGGCCCGGCGACACCCTGTGGGACCTGGGTGGGCTGTACCTGAAACCCTCGGTACGCTGGCAGCAGCTGCAGCAGCACAACCGCATCGACAACCCCTACCAGTTGCCGCCAGGCCAGCTGCTGCGCTTTCCGATCAGCTGGCTGCGCACCGAGCCGGCGCCGGCACGGGTGCTGTCCGTGCGCGGCAAGGTCGAGCTGTCCGGTGCCGATGGCACCGCGACCCGTGCGCTCCAGGCCGGCGAGCAGCTGCATATCGGCGACACCGTGGAAACCGAGGGCGATTCCAGCATCACCCTGGAATTCGCCGATGCCTCGCGCCTGCAGCTGCGCGAACACTCACGCCTGCGCCTGGACCAGCTGAGCCGCTATGGCCACACCGGCATGGTCGATACCCGCCTGCGCCTGCAGCAGGGACGGGCCAGCAACCGTGTGACCCCGGCGCGCGGCCCGGCCTCGCGTTACATCATCGATGCGCCCACCGCGACCAGCAGCGTGCGCGGCACGGTGTTCCGGGTCAGCGCCGGAGATGCCGGACACGTCGGCGCCACTGAGGTCCTGCAGGGCAAGGTGCAGGTCGGCAATCACCATGGCCAGCGCCTGGTCCGGCCAGGCCAGGCCACCCGCAGCAGCAGCGTGGATGCTGCCCCTACCACAGTCTCGGCACTGCTGCCGGCGCCGGTGCTGCGCAATGACGAGCTGCGCCTGGCGCCACTGCCAACCGTGCTGGCCTGGGACCCGGTCAATGGCGCCGACCACTACCGGGTGGAAGTGGTGCAGGCGGCAACGCCGGAGATCCTGCTGTTCGCCGCCACCACCGCCGACACCCGGCTGGCGATCGGCAACCTGCCGCCCGGCCAGCTGCGCATCCTGCTGCGCGCGGTCGACATCCAAGGCGTCGAAGGCCTGGATGCCAGCGCCGATTTCGAGCTCAGTGACCAGCCTCCGCCGCCGCTGACCGTATCGCCGCTGCATGGGCAGACGATCAACAGCGACCGCCCGCGTTTCCGCTGGAGCCAGGCCCCCGGTGCGCGCAGCAGCGTGCTGCAGATCGCCGCCGAACCCAGCTTCCGGCAGCCGCTGCAGGAGCAGACCACCCAGGCGACCGACCTGCGCCTGGCGCAACCGCTGCCGCCCGGCCAGTACTACTGGCGCGTTGCCTCGCGCGATGGCGAAGGCCACCAGGGCCGTTATGGCCAGGCCCTCCCGCTGCAGCTGAGCAATGAGCCGGTGGACCCGGCGCTGCAGCCCCCCGAGGCCGCGCATGGCGAGCTCACCCTGCGCTGGCAGGCCGGCAGCGAAGGCCAGCGCTACCGGGTTCAGGTGGATCGTCGAGGCGACTTCAAGGCCCCGCTGGTCGATGAAACCGTGGCCCAGCCGCAGGTGAGCTTCAAGCGCCCATGGAGCGGCACCCTGCACGTACGCGTGCAGTACATCGACGATGACGGCCACGCCGGCGAGTTCTCTCCTGCCCAACAGATCCCATTGCCATGCCGCCTGTGCTACGGCGCCGGTGGCGGGGCCCTGCTGCTCTGGTTGTTGTTGTGAGGCGCTCGCCTTTGCCATGGTCGAAGCGGATCCTGCTGGCCCTGCTGGCCGGCGTGCTGACCATCGTGGCCAGCCAGGGCCAATGGCTGTGGCGACAGGACGAGGCGGCCTATGACGCGCTGGTCGGCAACTGGGACTACCGCCCGGACCCGAGCGTGCTGATCGTGGCCATCGACGAAGGCAGCCTGCAGCGTATCGGCCAGTGGCCCTGGCCGCGCTCGGTGCACGCTCGCCTGCTGGACCGCCTGACCGATGCTGGCGCCGAACGCGTCGCGCTGGACCTGATGCTGTCCGAACCCGACCGTCGCGACAGCCGCCAGGATGACGCGCTTGCGGCCGCCATCCGGCGCAATGGCCGGGTGGTGCTGCCGGTGCTGGCCGCGCCTGCAGCCGGCGACCGCATGGCCGAGGAAATGCTGCCGATCCCGCAGATCGCCGCCAGTGCCGCCGCGATCGGCCACACCGATGTCGAGGTGGATGGTGACGGCGTCGCCCGCGGCGTCTATCTGCATGCCGGTATCGGCCAGCCGCATTGGCCGGCGCTCGGCCTGGCCCTGGCCGACCTGCCTGCGGGTGCGGTACGCGGCCTGCCCGATCCCGACCCGGAACTGGGCTCGCCCTATCAATGGCGTCGCGACGATTACGTTCGCGTGCGCTACGCCGGCCCGCCCGAGAGGCTGCCGCAGGTGTCCTATGCCGACGTGCTCGATGGCCACGTGGACATGGCGATGCTGCATGGCCGTCGCATCGTGGTCGGCATGACAGCCAGCGGCATTGCGCCTCGCCTGCTGACCCCGACTACCCGCGAATTCTGGATGAGTGGCAGCGAATACCAGGCCAACATCACCTCGATGCTGCTGCAGGACAAGCAGATCGATGTGCTGCCTCACGCGTGGCAGCACGCCATCAGCGGCGTGCTGGTGGCGCTGTGCGTGATCCTGCTCGGCCTGCGCCTGCCCTGGCTCGCCGCGTTGTGCTCGTTGCCGATGCCACCGCTGCTGAGCTGGCTGCTGCTGCGCACGGCAGACCTGTGGTGGGCACCGGCCAGCGCGATGCTGGGCGTGGCGCTGGCACTGCTGGTCTGGGCGGTGTGGCGGATCTCGGCCTGGCATCGCCAGGCCAACCGCGATGCCCTGACCGGCCTCGGCAACCGCCTGCGTTTCGAGCAGTCACTGCAACAGGAATGCGATGCCGCGCGGCGCAGTGGCAAGCCATTGAGCCTGGCGCTGATCGACGTTGACCATTTCAAGCGCCACAACGATCGTCACGGGCATCAGGTCGGCGACCGCGTGCTGCGCGATGTCGCCCGCCTGATCGGCGCGCATGCCCGCCGCCCGCGCGACATGGCGGCACGCTACGGTGGCGACGAATTCGCACTGGTGCTGCCGGATACGCCGGCCGAGGGCGCGCGCCGGGTGATCGAGGACCTGATCGCCTGCGTGCGAGCACTGCCGGCGCCGGGCGATGGCAGCGAGGACGCTGTCACCCTCACCATCGGTGTATTCACCCGCGTGCCCGACGGTGACCTGCAACCACACCATTTCGTGGAAGGCGCCGACACCGCCCTGTACCAGGCCAAGGCCAACGGCCGCGATGGATACGTGATCGACGGCGGGACGTGACCCACCCCGGGTACAACATACGCATACGAATGGTTAGACTGGGCACCTCGCCTCGCGCCCCTGACCCGCATGAACGCCCGCCTGTTCCGTTTCGGCATCAACCTCTGGCCGCCGTTCCTGTTCACCGGCATCCACGTCACCCGGATCACGCCCGATTACCGGCAGATCGACGTGGAGCTTCGGCTGCGGCCCTGGAACCGCAATTACGTGGGTACGCATTTCGGCGGCAGCCTGTTCGCGATGACCGATCCGTTCTGGATGCTTGGCCTGCTGCACATCCTCGGCCGTGACTACTATGTGTGGGACCGCGCCGGTGCGATCGATTTCCTCAAGCCTGGGCGGGGCACGGTGCGCACCTCGTTCCGCATCGACGATGCATTGCTGGATGAACTGCGTGCCGAAGCGGCTGGCGGCGAAAAGGTGCTGCGCTGGTTCAGCAACGATGTCGTCGACGAAAGCGGCGACGTGGTCGCCCAGGTACGCAAGCAGGTCTACCTGCGATTGAAGCCGCACGCACGCTGAGCCAGCACGCGGGCGCTATCCTCCCTCCTGCCATGGAGGCTGCGATGCGCCCGAATCCGCTTGCCCCACTGCTGGGCACTCTGCCCTCCGAGCCCACGCACGCCCGTCCGGGCATGCGCTGGCAGTGCAGGACCAGCGGCTGATACCGCGCCGGGACAATCCGGTAATGAGCGGCCCGCTCGAAGATGGCGGCGTCAGCATCCAACGCAGCCCCCTGGAAATACGCTGTTTTCATTCGCCAGCGCGGGACGCTGGTCAATGGGCGCGACCGCCTTCACCTTCCGCTGGCAGCCGCTGCTCAGTCGCGCGCAGCGCTAGCCGGGGCGTCCTCCATCACCAGCGGCACCGACAGCCATGGGCTCTCTTCGCTGCTACGCGACGGTGACCGCCGCGGCACCTGCAGGCGGCGGCCATCGGCCGACAACTGCGGTGCCCGCACCGGGGAGCGGAATTGCGCAGGCAGGCGCGGCAGCGCCGCCACCGGGTCCTCCGCCTGCTGCCGCAGCCAGCGCTGCGCGCCGATCAGCCGTACCATCGCGGCGGCATCCTGGGTCCGTGACGAATAGGCGGGATAGACCGGGCCGGCGATATCGGTCAGCACGCATCCCATGATGTTCGACAGGCAGCCGAAGTCATGCGGCGGCGGCGCTGGCACCGGCAGCGGGCGATCCGCTTCCAGCGCCACCATGGCCGCCGCGCCGCAGGCCCAACCCAGATTGCCCGCCGCGCGTGCCAGGGTGCTGCGGCGATCCAGCACCAGCACACCGCCGAATTCCTGCGCCGAGGTTTCGATCGCGACCCGGCTCATCGCGTACTCACCCTGCATCGCCCGGCACAGGCTCTGTTCGGCAGCCAACATCGGCTGCATCGCTTGCTCGCATTCCGCTGGCAACGAATGGTCGGCCGGCAGTTCAACCAGCATGTCGGCCAGCAGCTGGGCGTTGGCCTGCACCAGGCTGGCACCGATGATGCTCTCCACCAGGTAGCTGCCGCCCGTCACCAGCCTGCGGCCCAGCTGCAGCCCCCGGCAACTGCCACGCAGCGCACCGTCGACATCGCCCTGCACATAGGCCAGCGCGCGTGCGCTGGTGGCATCGAGCAACAGGCCGTACGTTGGCATCGGCACCAGGATGCCATCGCCCGTGGGCCGGAACGGCGACACGAAGTGGTCCGCATCGGCCAGCTGGTCCAGTCGCGCATGCAGCTGCTGGTGGCCAGCATGGGCATCGATGAAGCGCTGCGGATCGGCGCGCACCTGGCCCAGGCAGTCGCTGGCGGTCGGTCCGCAACTGGCCGCCGGCCGTGATCGCAGCTCGTCGTGGTCCTCCGCCAGCTGCGGGCCGGCGCCGCCACTGCCGCGCGGGTCCGCCTCCCAACGCTGCACATCGCGGGCCAACGCCTGTTCGCGCTGGCGCGCATCGAGATCGTCGAACGCGAGTGTCCACAGCAGCGCAAAGCCGTTGTGGCCGTGGGCAGGCAGGCGGGCCTGCAAGCGCTGCTGGGCCTGCAGCCACGCGTCCGGCACCGGCCACATGCGCGAGGCGCACCACACCACCATGGCCAGCAGCAACAGGCCTGCCAGGGTCCAGCCCAGTCCGCGCAGAATCTTCAACACAGCTTCCCTTCCATGTGCCGTTACCGCAGTCAATTCCCCAGCGTAATCGACCGGCCGCGACCGCTACAATGCGCCCATGTCGCTTGAAGCCCCCGCCCTGGTCCCCCGCCCCTCCCTGCAGCGCCTGTTCCTGACCGGCCTGCTCACCCTGCTGCCGATCTGGCTGACCTGGGTCGTGGTCAAGTTCGTGTTCGTGCTGCTGTCGGGCATTTCCAGCCCGTTGGTGGTGCCGCTCTCCGAGCAGATCGCGACCAGCTTCCCGCATTACCTCGGCTGGGTCCGTGCCGAGTGGATCCAGAACACCATCGCCCTGCTGGCCACCCTGCTGGTGATCCTGGCGGTAGGCGTCGCCAGCCGCCGCGTGCTGGGCCAGCGCCTGCTGCGCTGGGTCGGCGCGGTCATCAAGCGCATTCCGCTGGCCAGCATCATCTACGACAGCGCCAAGAAACTGCTGGACATGCTGCAGACCGAGCCGGGCAGCACCCAGCGCGTGGTGCTGATCGACTTTCCGCACCGCGACATGAAGTCGGTCGGGCTGGTCACCCGCGTGATCAAGGAACACGGCACCGACCGTGAACTGGCCGCCGTATACGTGCCGACCACACCGAACCCGACGTCGGGCTACCTGGAAATCGTGCCGGTCGAGCTGCTGACCCCGACCGACTGGACCGTCGACCAGGCCATGAGCTTCATCATTTCCGGCGGCGCCGTGGCACCCGCCAGCGTACCGTTCACCCGCGCCGGCGACCGCGCCGAATGACTGCGGCGCCGATCGAGCGCCCGTTGCAGGACCGCGCGGTCCTGCTGTTCATCGTGCTGGCCGCGTTCTTCTGCGGCAATGCGGTACTGGCCGAACTGATCGGGGTGAAGATCTTCGCCCTGGAAGACACCCTCGGCATCGATCCGCTGAACTGGAACCTGTTCGGCCAGACCGGTTCGCTCAGCTTCACCGCCGGCACCCTGCTGTGGCCGGTGGTGTTCATCATGACCGACACCATCAACGAGTTCTTCGGCAAGCGTGGCGTGCGCTTCATCTCGTGGCTGGCCGTGGTGCTGATCGGTTATGGCTTCCTGTTCGCCTTCGCCGCCATTTCGCTGGCGCCGGCCAGCTGGTGGGTCACCTCGATGAACGGTCACGGCGTGCCCGACTACCAGGCCGCATTCGCAGCGGTGTTCGGCCAGGGCATGTGGACCATCGCCGGTTCGCTGGTGGCCTTCCTGCTCGGCCAGCTGATCGACGTAGCGGTGTTCCATCGCATCCGCCAGGCCACCGGCGAACGCCACGTGTGGCTGCGCGCGACCGGCTCTACCGCGGTCTCGCAGGTGGTGGACAGTTTCGTGGTGATCTGGATCGCCTTCGTGCTCGGCCCGCAGCACTGGCCGACCTCGCTGTTCCTGGCCGTCAGCAGCGTGAACTACATCTACAAGATGGGTTTTGCGATCGCATTGATTCCGCTGCTGTACCTGATGCGACGTGCGATCACCCGCTATCTCGGCGCAGACAGGGCCGCCGCGTTGCGCGCCGCCGCCGCGGCTGACTGAAGCCCCAGCGACGGCAAGCTGACTGCGCCTTCACGCTGGCCGTAGGCGGCCGGATCGTGCAAGCTCCACGGTCTGTGTTCCACGGAAGCTCCTGATGCCGCATCCCACCCGCGCCCTGGCCGTCGCCATTGCCGCGTTGTTCCTGTTCAGTGCCGTGCCGTCGGCCGAGGCCGCGAAGAAGAAGGCCAGCCGCCCCGCCGCCGCGCAGACCCGTCAGGCCGCCAAGCCCAAGGCCCGGCCCGCCCGCGCCACCGCGCCGGCGCGTGGCAGCTCGGCGCGTCGCGCCACCCCGCGTCCGGTCGCACCGGCCCGTGCCGTACCCAAGCAGGTGCAGCTGGAGCGCCTGTATGACGAATACTGGGATGCCTCGATGCGGTTGAATCCGCTGCAGGCCACTTTCCAGGGCGAGGCCCGCTACAACGACCAGCTGCCCAACATCCTGTCCGCCGCCTGGCGCCAGCAGTCGCACGACTTCACCACAGAGTGGCTGGGCAAGGTCGAGAAACTCGGCAGCGATGGCCTGCAGGGCCAGGACCTGCTCAGCTACGAGATCTTCGTGCGCGACGCACGCGCCTCGCTGGCCGCCGAGCGCTACCCCAGTTGGATGATGCCGATCAGCCAGTACTACAACATCGGCAGCATCATGGCGATTCTCGGTGCCGGTGCCGGCGCCCAGCCGTTCAACACCGTGCAGGACTACGACACCTGGTCGCGCCGTTCGCTGGGCATTCCCGGGCTGTTCGACCAGGCCATCGACAACATGCGCCAGGGCATGAAGGCCGGCGTGGTACAGCCGCGCGACCTGATGGAAAAAGTGCTGCCGCAGCTGGATGCAGTGATCAAGCCGACCGCCGAGGAGAGCATCTTCTGGTCACCGATCCGCACCATGCCCACTACCATCGCGGCCGAGGACAAGGCGCGCATCAGCGCCGAGTACAAGCGCATGATCGAACTGCGCATCATGCCGGCCTACCGCGCCCTGCGCGGCTTCATTGCCACCGAATACCTGCCCGCCACGCGCGCCAGCAGCGGCCTGGGCGCGCTGCCCGATGGCCAGGCCTGGTACGCCAACCTGATCGTGCAGACCACCGCCAGCGACCAGAGCGCCGCGCAGCTGCACGCGCTGGGCGAACAACGCGTGCAGGAACTGCAGGCCCAGATCGCCACGGTGATGAAGGATGCCAAGCTGCGCGGCACGCCCACCAAGCTGCTGCGCAGCATGCGCAATGACCGCCAGTTCCAGTACGGCGATGCCAACGCGCTGCTCAATCGCTACCGCCAGGTGCAGCAGCAGGTCAACGCACGCCTGCCGCAGGTGCTCGACACGCTGCCCAAGTCGACGCTGGACGTGCGCGCAGTGGAACCGGAGCGTGCGCTGACCGCCGCCGCAGCGGCCTATCAGCCGTCTGCGGCCGGGCAACCGGGCGTGCTGTACGTGAACACCCGCGACCTGCCCAGCCGCAAGCGCTGGAACGTGCCGGTGCAGTACCTGCATGAAGCGATCCCCGGCCACCACGTGCAGCTGGGCCTGCAGCAGGAGCTGGCCAAGCTGCCGCGCTTCCGCCGCCTCGGTGGCGATCTCGCCTTCGTCGAAGGCTGGGGCCTGTACGCCGAAACGCTGGGCGAAGACCTGGGCATCTACACCGATCCCTACGACCGCATCGGCTACCTGTACTCGCGCCTGCTGCGCGCCGCCCGCGTGGTGGCCGATACCGGCGTGAACGCCCAGGGCTGGAGCAAGCAGCAGGCCGTCACCTACCTGCAGAAAACCGTGGACATGAGCAGCGACGACGCCAACGCGGAAGTCGAGCGGATCATGGCCCAGCCCGGCCAGGCGCTGTCCAACGTGGCCGGCCTGACCACCATCGTGGCCCTGCGCGACAAGGCCAAGGCACGCCAGGGCGCTGCCTTCGACCTGCGCCGCTTCCACGCCGAACTGCTGAAGGACGGCTCGATGCCGCTGGACGTGCTGGACCGCAAGATGGAACGCTGGATGGCGCAGCCGGCCAGCGCCTCGCCCGCGCCGTCACCCTGACCCTTACGGAGCCGCCATGCGCCCTGCCGCCGCCTTGTTTGCCGTCGTGCTGGGCCTGCTGCCGCTGGCCACCTCTGCCGCACCGGTGCTGACCCCACCGGATGCGGGCATCGACGGCCTGATGCGGGCCTACGACGGCCAGGTGCCCGGCGCCGCCGTTCTGGTGCTGCATGACGGGAAACCGGTGTTCCGCCGCGGCTACGGCCTGGCGGTGGTGGAAGACGGCACCGCGGTCACCGCGGCCAGCAACTTCCGGCTGGCCTCGGTCAGCAAGCAGTTCACCGCTGCGGCGGTGTTGCTGCTGGTGGAGGATGGCCGGCTCGGGCTGGATCAACCTGCCCGGCACTGGCTGCCCGAACTGCCTCCGGCTGGCGCCGGCATCACCATCCGCCAGCTGCTCTCGCACACCAGTGGCCTGCTCGATTACGAAGACCTGATGGACCCGGCCAACAGCCGCCAGGTGCACGACGCCGATGTGCTGACCCTGCTGTCGCGCCAGGACCGGCTGAACTTCGCCCCCGGCACGCAGTACCGCTACAGCAACAGCGGCTATGCCCTGCTGGCACTGATCGTCGGTCGCGCCTCCGGGCAGGACTTCGCAGCCTTCCTGCAGCAGCGCATCTTCCGCCCGCTGGGCATGGCCCACACCGTGGCCCACCAGGACGGCGTCGATACCATCGCCGCACGCGCCTATGGCTACAGCTGGATCGATGGCCGCTGGCAACGCACCGACCAGAGCACCACCAGCGCCGTGCTCGGCGATGGCGGCATCTATTCCTCGCTGGACGACCTGGCCCGCTGGGATGCGGCGCTGTACGACGACCGCCTGCTGTCGAAGGCCTCGCGCCGCGCGATGTTCAGCCCGGCCACGGCAACACCCGAACCGGACGTGCCGCACTACGGCTTCGGCTGGCGCCTGAATGGCCCGGTGCAATGGCACAGCGGCGAGAGCATCGGCTTCCGCAACGTGATCGTGCGCCATCCGGAGAAGCACCTGACCGTGATCGTGCTGACCAACCGCAACGACCCCGAACCCTATCCGCTGGCGCTGAAGATCGCCCAGCGCTGGCTGGACACCCTGCAATGACCCGCGATGCCGACGCCCTGCTGGGCATTCACCACGCTGCACTGATCTGCAGCGACTACGCACGTTCAAAAGACTTCTACGTGCGCATCCTCGGCCTGCGCGTGCTGGCCGAGAACCACCGCAGCGCGCGCGCCTCCTGGAAACTGGACCTGGCCCTTCCGGACGGCAGCCAGCTGGAACTGTTCTCCTTCCCTTCCCCCCCGCCCCGTCCCAGCCGCCCGGAAGCCCAGGGCCTGCGTCACCTCGCGTTCCGGGTGGCCACGCTGGAGCCATTCATCCAGCGCCTGGCCGCGCATGGCGTGGTGTGCGAACCGATCCGCGTGGACGAGTACACCGGCCGCCGCTTCACCTTCTTCGCCGACCCCGACGACCTGCCGCTGGAGCTGTACGAGGTCGGTTGACCCCGCATTCCCACGGAATCCCGCCGCTGCCGTTGCTGTTGCCTCTGCAGGTGCAGGGCGCAGCCCTGCAAAGCCCCCCTTCCCCATACCCAGCCGAATGGGTATACAGTCGACCCGTACCGGCACCGTGCCGGAATGAACCCTGGGAGGGGACCATGCGCAACACCTTCAAGACCCTGCTGCTGGCACTGCCGCTGTGCCTGGCCGCCCTGTCGGCCCAGGCCGCCGACGGCGCCGCCGGCCGCTGGAAGACCATCGACGACAAGACCGGCAAGGTGAAGTCGATCGTCGAGATCACCCAGGCCGCCAACGGCACGCTGACCGGCAAAGTGGTCGACATCCTGCACTCGGACAAGGGCCCGAACCCGGTCTGCGACGGCTGTGAAGGCGCCAACAGGAACAAGCCCGTGAAGGGCATGACCATCCTCTGGAACCTGAAGGCCGACGGCACCAACAAGTGGTCCGGCGGCACCATCCTCGACCCGGCCAACGGCAAGACCTACAAGTCGAAGATGGAACTGCAGCCCGGCGGCACCAAGCTGGACGTGTCCGGCTGCATTGCCTTCATCTGCCGCGCGCAGACCTGGCAGCGCGAGTAAGCGCCCCGGCCCCCGCTTCATCCCCGTGACCCGGCCCCGGCCGGGTCACCTCGTTGCGGGCATGCGATACTCTGCGGTTCCCCTCGGCTTCACCCCGCGACCATGACCCGTACCGCGCTCGTCACCACCGCCCTGCCCTACGCCAACGGCCCGCTGCATCTGGGCCACCTGGTCGGCTACATCCAGGCCGACATCTGGGTGCGTGCGCGGCGAATGAGCGGCGGCAAGGCCTGGTTCGTCTGTGCCGACGACACCCACGGCACGCCGATCATGCTGGCCGCGGAAAAGGCCGGGGTCACCCCGGAAACCTTCATCGCCAACATCCAGGCCAGCCACGAACGTGACTTCGCCGCCTTCGGCGTGGCCTTCGACCATTACGACTCGACCAACTCGGCGGCCAACCAGGCGCTGACCGAGCAGTTCTACCTGAAGCTGGAAGCGGCCGGCCACATTAGCCGCCGTTCGGTCGCCCAGTTCTACGACCCGGCCAAGGGCATGTTCCTGCCCGACCGCTACGTCAAGGGCATCTGCCCGAACTGCGGCAGCCCCGACCAGTACGGCGACAACTGCGAAGTCTGCGGCGCCACCTATGCGCCGACCGACCTGAAGGAGCCGCGTTCGGTCATCTCCGGTGCCACGCCGGAACTGCGCGATTCGGAGCACTTCTTCTTCGAGGTGGGCCACTTCGATGCGTTCCTGCGCGAATGGCTGGCCGGCGATGTCGCCCTGCCGGGCGTGAAGGCCAAGCTGGGTGAGTGGCTCAATGCCGAAGGTGGCCTGCGCGCGTGGGACATCTCGCGCGACGCACCGTACTTCGGTTTCCAGATTCCCGGCCAGCCGGGCAAGTACTTCTACGTCTGGCTGGATGCGCCGATCGGCTACCTGTCCAGCTTCCAGACCCTGTGCGGCAAGCTCGGCGAAGATTTCGAAGCGCACCTGCGCGCCGGCACCACCACCGAGCTGCACCACTTCATCGGCAAGGACATCGTCAACTTCCACGGCCTGTTCTGGCCGGCGGTGCTGCACGGTACCGGCCACCGCGCGCCGACCCGCCTGCACGTCAACGGCTACCTGACCGTGGACGGCGCCAAGATGAGCAAGTCGCGCGGCACCTTCGTGATGGCCCGTACCTTCCTCGATGCCGGCCTGGAGCCGGAAGCGCTGCGTTACTACTACGCTGCCAAGTCCGGCGGTGGTGTCGACGATCTCGACCTGAACCTGGGAGACTTCATCGCCCGCGTCAACGCCGATCTGGTCGGCAAGTTCGTCAACCTGGCCAGCCGCTGCGCCGGCTTCATCAGCAAGCGCTTCGACGGTCTGCTGGCGGCGCAGCTGCCCGATGCGGCGCAGTACCAGCGCTTCGTCGATGGCCTGGCGCCGATCCGTGAAGCCTACGAACGCAACGACCCGGCCGCGGCGATCCGCCTGACCATGACCCTGGCCGACGAAGCCAACCGCTACATCGACGACGTCAAGCCGTGGGTCATCGCCAAGCAGGAAGGCGCCGACGCGCAGCTGCAGGCCGTGTGCAGCCAGGGCCTGAACCTGTTCCGCGTGCTGGTCACCGCACTGAAGCCGGTGCTGCCGGCCACCGCCGCGCAGGCCGAGGCCTTCCTCGCCGCGCCGGCCAACGACTGGACCGACCTGGTGCAGCCGCTGCTGGGCCACCGCATCACCGACTACACCCCGCTGTTCACCCGTATCGACCCGAAGAAGATTGACGCCATGATCGACGCCTCCAAGGACACCCTGCAGCCGGCCGCCGCTGCCGCCCCCGCCGCCAAGACCGAAGCGGCCAAGCCGGCCGCACCGGCACCGGCCAAGGACGACGCAAAGAGCGCCGATGCTCCGGCCTACATCGGCATCGACGATTTCGCCAAGCTCGACCTGCGCATCGGCAAGGTGCTGGTGTGCGAGTTCGTGGAAGGTTCGGACAAGCTGCTGCGCTTCGAACTGGACGCCGGCGAACTGGGCAAGCGCCAGATCTTCTCCGGCATCCGCGGCAGCTACGGCGAGCCGGAAACGCTGGTCGGCCGCAGCGTGGTGTTCATCGCCAACCTGGCTCCGCGCAAGATGCGCTTCGGCCTGAGCGAAGGCATGATCCTGTCGGCCGGTTTCGACGGCGGCGCACTGGCGCTGCTGGACGCCGACAGCGGCGCACAGCCGGGCATGCCGGTGCGCTGATGCCTGCAGCGGGCGTGGCCACCGCCGCGCCCGCCGGCAGCACCGGCCACCGGAGGCAACGCGATGGGAAGCAACGGAATGGAACTGGCGCTGTTCGACTTCGACCACACCGTGACCACCTGCGATACCTATGGCCGTTTCCTGCGCCGCGTGGCCACCGCCGAACAGCTGGCGCAGGCGTGGTGGAAGGTCGGCCCGTGGCTGGCCGCGTACAAGCTGAAACTGATCTCGGCCGAACGCATCCGTGCACGCGTCACCCGCCTGACCTTCAGCGACCGCCACAGCGATGACATCACCACGCTGGCGGCCGGCTTCTCGCGTGAGTTCCTGCCCGAGGTGGTGCGTCCGGAAATGCTGGAGCAGATCCGCTGGCACAAGGAACAGCAGCACACCGTGGTGATCGTGTCCGGCTCGCTGGACCTGTACCTGCGGCCATGGTGCGAACAGCTGGGCCTCCAGTTGATCTGCAACCGGCTGGAGAGCCAGGACGGCCGCCTGACCGGTCGCTATGCCGGTGGCGACTGTGGTCCGCGCAAGGTCGAGCACATCCGTCGCCAGTTCGATCTGTCGCGCTACGTGCGCATCCATGCCTACGGTGACAGTTCCGAAGACAAGCCGATGCTGGCGCTGGCTCACGAGCGCTGGTTCCGCGGCAAACCCCTGAAGTAACCCCGACGCGCAGCCTTCGCCACGCATGAGCCTGATCCCGCCCCTGACCGAACGCCTCGACCGCCTGCTGCCGCAGACCCAATGCGGGCAATGCGGCTACGACGGCTGCCGCCCATATGCGCAGGCCATGGCACGCGGCGAGGCCGGCGTGGACCACTGCCCGCCGGGCGGCGATGCCGGTGCGCGCGCATTGGCGCAGGTGCTGGCCGTGCCGGCCGTTCCCTACGACCGCTCGCGTGGCGAACACAAGGCACCGCAGGTCGCGTTGATCGTGGAAGCCGACTGCATCGGCTGCACCAAGTGCATCCAGGCCTGCCCGGTGGACGCCATCGTCGGCGGTGCCAAGTACATGCACACGGTCATTGCCGACCTGTGCACCGGCTGCGAGCTGTGCATTCCACCGTGCCCGGTGGACTGCATCGAGCTGGTGCGCCTGTAACAGGGGGTCAGATCCCTTTTCCTTCGGAAAAGGGATCTGACCCCGTTCAATGATTACGGCACCGCTGCCGTCACCACGATCTCGACCTTCCACTCGGCGTGGGCCAGCTTGGCTTCGAACGTTGCGCGGGCCGGAGTCGCGCCCTCGACCACCCATTCGTCCCATGCCTTGTTCATGCCGTCGAAGTCGGCGATGTCGGCCAGGAACACTTCCGCGCGCAGCACGTGCTGGCGATCACTGGCGACCAGCGCCAGCAGCTTGTCGATCTCCGCCAGCACCTGCCGGGTCTGCCCGGTGATGTCCTGGCTGGTGTCTTCCGGAATCTGGCCGGAGAGGTAGGCGACCTTGTTGTACACGGTCATTTCGGACATGCGCGGTCCGACGTCGTAACGCTCCATCATGGGCGTGGCTCCTGCGGTTGATCAGGCCTGCATTGTCCTCCAAACCGGTCAACGGTGGGTGCAGGGGGACGCTTCGCGCAACGTCACTACCGGGCTCCGACACGCCGGCTGGTCAAATGACGGCGACAGGCGCACGATGCGCCACGCCCCGCGTTGACATCGCACTCGCCCCTCCTGACGCACCCTTGCGCCGATGACCCCAGCCACCACGCCCGCCACCGCTTCCTCCACCCCGGCATGGAAGCGGCTGCTCACCATCGTTGTTCCCCTGCTGATCCTCTCGCTGGCCCTGCATGGCCTGGCCAGTGAATTCGATGAGCACGGCTACCGAGCCATCCGCCAGGCGTTCCGGCAGCTCAGTGGCGCCCAGATCGCGCTCACCGTGGCACTCGGCCTGGCCAGCTACGCCTGCCTGATCGGCTTCGATGCCATCGGCCTGCGCCGCAGCGGCATCCGCGTGCATCCGGCGCGCATCGGCATCACCGCCTTCCTTGCGCATACGCTGGGCCAGACCGTGGGCTTTGCGGCATTGACCGGTGGCGCGGTGCGCCTGCGCGGCTACCGCAGCGCCGGTCTGGACCTGGCGCAGATCGGCCAGGTGGTGCTGATGAGCACGCTCGGATTCGTGTTCGGTGCGTGGCTGCTGATCAGCGTGGCGCTGTGCATGGAACCGGCGGCGGCGGCATTGGCATTGCCGTTGAATCCCGATGCCGTGCGCATCGTCGGCGTCGTCGCCCTGCTCGCCTACCTCGCCACCGTGCTGCTGGTCGGCCGCGAGGGACGGCAGTTCAGCGTGTTCGGCCATGCATTGTGGCTGCCCGACCGCCGCACCATGATCGGCGTCACCGTGCTCAGCGTAATCGAGCTGGTGCTGGCCAGTGCCGCCTTCTACGTGCTGCTGCCGGACTCCACGCCGACCGGCCTGCCCGGCTTCGTCGGCCTGTACCTGGTGGCGGTGCTGGCCGGCCTGGTCTCGACCGTGCCGGCCGGCCTGGGCGTGTTCGAATGGAGCCTGCTGAAGCTGTTGCCACAGGTGGCACCTGCGGCGGTGCTGGCCGCAGCACTGATCTACCGCGTCACCTACTACGTACTGCCGCTGGTGCTGGCCACTCTGCTCGCCCTCGCGCCCGCCCTGCGGCAACCGCTGCAGGCCAGTGCCGGAGCGACCCGTGCGGGCTGGAACGCACTTCGCCCGTGGCTGCCGCAGATCATCGCGCTGGCGGTGTTCAGCATCGGCGCGGCGCTGGTCATCGATGGCACGCTGCCGACGCCACGCCGTCACCTGGTGAATGCCTCGCTGCCGATCCTGGAAACCTCTCACCTGATCGGCAGCCTCAGTGGCGTTGCGCTGCTGCTGATCGGCCAGGGCCTGGCACGGCGCAGCCACGCAGCGTGGATGCTGGCAATGGCGTTGTGCGTGGTCACCCCGCTGCCGCTGTGGCTGCGTGGCGGCCAACTGTTGATCGCGGTGTCCGCACTGCTGGTGGCAACGGCGCTGTGGGCCGCCCGGCGCGAGTTCTACCGCCAGGGCGCGCTGCTGGATGAGGCCTGGTCATGGCCGTGGCTGCGCAACCTTGGCCTGGTGCTGGTAGCGGTGACCTGGTTGCTGTTCTTCACCTACAGCCATGTCGAATACCAGAACGAGCTGTGGTGGCAGTTCGCGCTGTCCGGCAACGCGCCACGCGCACTGCGTGCGTTGCTGGTGGTGGCGATCGCGCTGGTGATGTTCGGCCTGGCGCGGCTGCTGCACAGTACGCGCAGCCCGCTGCCAGCCGCTGACGAGGCCACGCTGCAATCGCTGGCGCCGGTACTGGCCGGTGCCACCGACACCCAGGCCTGCCTGGTACTGACCGCTGACAAGGCGGTGCTGCGTGATGATGCGAAGCAGGGCTTCGTGATGATGCAACGCTACGGCGGTTCGCTGATCGCGATGGGCGATCCGGTGGGTCCGCCTGACGTGGCGCGCGCGCTGATCTGGCGCTTCCGCGAGGAAGCCGACCGCCTCGGCCTGCGCCCGGTGTTCTACCAGGTCGGCGAGGCCTATTGGCAGACCTATCTCGACCTCGGCCTGGGGCTGGTCAAGCTGGGCGAAGAAGCGATGGTGCCCCTGCACGACTTCGGCCTGGAAGGCCGCGAACGTGCCGACCTGCGCCAGGCCTGGAACCGTGGCAAGCGCAGCGGCCTGTCGTTCCGCGTGGCACAGGTGGAAGAAATCCCCAGCCTGCTGCCACGCCTGCACGCGATCTCCAACGCCTGGCTGGAAGACAAGGCCGGCGACGAAAAGGGCTTCTCGCTCGGCAGCTACGACCCGGATTACCTGGCGCGCTTCCCGGTAGCGCTGGTCGAAGCCGAAGGCCAGATCGTGGCATTCGCCAACCTGTGGCAGGCGCCGGCCGGAGCCGAGCTGTCGGTGGACCTGATGCGCCACGTCAACGAGGCGCCGAAGGGCACGATGGACTTCCTCTTCATCGAACTGTTCCTGTGGGGCCGCGCGCAGGGCTATGCCCGCTTCTCGCTGGGCATGGCGCCATTGTCCGGGCTGGCACAGCATCGCCTGGCCGGCCGCTGGAACCGCCTGGCCGGCCTGTTGGCGAGGCATGGCGAACGCTTCTACGGGTTCAGTGGCCTGCGCCGTTTCAAGTCGAAGTTCGATCCGCAGTGGCGGCCGCGTTACCTGGCCGCACCCGGTGGCATGCACCTGCCAGCGGCGCTGCTCGATGCCACGCGCCTGATCTCGCTGGATCCACGGCGGAATTGACGCCGCGATCCGCCGGGCCCAGCTCGACGCTACCGCGGCTCGTTCCGGTGGGTGCGAACCGTGGGTTCGCACGCGCTCCGGTTTACGCCCCGCCCTTGAGGATCACTTCGGCCAAGCGGTCGTAGTCACCACCGAAATGGTGATCGCCCGGCAGCTTCACCTTCCTCACGCCGTCATTGGCCGGCAGGTCCGGGCACAGTGCGTCCTCATCCTTGTCGCCGTACACGCACAGCGTTTTCTCCGCCGGCAGCCTGGCCACTTCCGGCGCGATCGGCACGCCGTCACCGCCACCGCCCAGCCAGTTGCTGACATGGAATTCGAAGTCGGCCTTCCTGCCCACCGACAGCAGCACGATGCGCTCCAGCGCCTCGCGGGTACCGGCGTCGAGCTGGTTGATGGTGGCCGGCAGCACGTCGGCGCCCTGCGAGAAACCGATCAGCATCACTTTGTCGCGGTGCCACTGCCGGCGATAGTGGTCGATGATCTTCTGCAGGTCAGCGGCGAACCCCTTCGGCGTGCGCTCGCTCCAGAAGTAGCGCAGCGAATCGATGCCGACTACCGCCACGCCATGCTCGTTGAGTGAAGACGCCACGTTCTTGTCCAGGCCGGCCCAGCCACCGTCACCGGAGACGAACACAGCCATCGTATCGCCGCTGCCGGCCGCCGGCATTTCCACCACCGGCAGGCCCTTCAGTGCAGCGGGTGGCGGTGCCAGGCTGACGCCGGCCTGTGCGCCCATCACCCGTGCCGCAGCCACCAGGCCTGGTGACGCATCACCGCGCGCAGTGCGCTTGAACTCGCGTGCCATCGCGACCTGCTGCACGAACTGGCCGGCCTCGCCCGCCTTGCAGCCGTGATCACCGGCCGCACTCAACCACGGGACGTTCAGTTCGGCGGGGTGCAGCGCGTTGCGCTTCACGCCATCGCCGCAGACCATGCGTTCGTGGTTGTGGTCCGGGCAGAAGCCGGTGGTGAGCAGGCCGGCGAATACCTGGGTATCGGCCTGCGCAGCCAGCGAATAGGCCAGTTCGGCACCTTCACCATCACCGCCGACCAGCGGCAGGTGGTAGCCCGGCAGGTGCAGGAAGGCCTGCAGCCAGCGCGAGAAGTTCTCGACGTCGCCGGAACCGAACGAACAGGCCAGGCCGCCTTCACGCTTGAGCACCCCGCGCAGGTGCGCGATGTCCACGGCTGCGACCATCGCACCATCGGCACGCAGGGCCTCGATCGGCAGACGGCTGGTATCGCCGCCTGCGGAAGGTTCATGGAACCAGATCACCACCCGCTGCGGCGTGCCGGCCGGCATATGCACCGGAATCTGTTCGAACCGCCCGTGGCTGAACTGCTGCGCGGGTGCTGTCGCGGTGGCTGCCGCGGTTGCCGGCAGTGCGGCCAGTGCCAGCACCACACCCATTGCCCTGCCCAGCCCTGCACGCTTCATATCGCAGCCCCGATGGAATGCGCACACGATACGCTGCCTGCACGTGCACGGCACGTACCAGCGCAGGCCGTTGGGCCTTCAGCAGGCCGCGGCGCGACGACTGCGCCGATACAGCGCCAGCGCCAGATACAGCAGCCAACCTACGATCACCACGATCACCGCTTTCTGTCCCAGCCCGCGTGGCGGCCCGCCACGCCACAGCACGTGCAGCCACAGCATCACGAAGGCCAGCCAGGCCCAGCCCCAGAGCAGGCCGGCGGCAGACTGCCAACCCGGTTCGCGGCGCAGGTACCAGGCCTGCAGCAGCATGCCGACGCTGGCGCACAGGAACGCGGTGTTGGCCGCCAGCCCATGGATGAACGGTGCCAGCAGCGGGGTTGCGTCGGGCAGCCAGCTGTCACCGATGGCGACCGTGGCCAGGCCCAGCGCCGAGACCGTGAACAGCAGCGGCGCCGCCGCGCTGCGCCGCGGGCCGATGCTGCCGCGATAAAGGGCGATGCCGAGCAGGGCGATCGCCAGTGCCAGCAGGCAGTAGGCCGCGCGCAACGTCAGCCCCCACGGCCCGTGCAGGTAGAGGCTGAGCGTGGCCCGCACCCAGTCCAGGTCGGTGCGTGCGAACTGCGTCCACAGCGCGGTGGCCAGGAACAGAACAAGGGCTGCCAGCGCCAGCAGCGCCGCCGGACGCGCGCGGCTCATGCGGACGCCTCCGGGTGCCGCGCCTGCCACTCGGCCAACGCCTTGCGATAACGCTGCAGCTCATCGGCATACAGATCCAGCACGCACAATGGGCAACCGCTGCCACAGCATTCGTTGGGACCGGGCTCTTCCGGTGGCAGCGGGCGGGGATCGGGATCAGGGACGGACACGATTGGAAGCGACGATCGTTGGAAACGGGCCTAGTGTACCGGGCTGGCTCAGCGGCCCAGCTGGCGGCGCAGGTTGTCACGGGCGGCGGCGTCGAGGCGCTGGTGGAAGAACTCGCTGAGGAAGATCCGCGGTGCGCGCAGCAGGCCCTGCAGGAATCGGCGGCGACCGGCTCGGTACAGGAAGCCCGGCACCACGCCCTTGTATTCTTCGGCCACGCCACGGTCATAGGCAGCAAACACCGGCTCTGGTGCGGCCAGGATCGCCATGTCGCAGTCCAGGAACAGCGCCGCCTCGGCATCCACATCCTCCGGTCCCAGCGCGCCATGGCGGGCGGTCAGCAGGATCAACTGTTCGACGCGTGCGGCATCCACCGTGGCCAGCTCCGGCGCCTGCGCGATCGCCTGCAGGGCCAGCTGCGCCGAACGCGCCTCGTTGTCCTTTCGCCCCGCCACGTAGATCGCATCGTGGTAGAGCACCGCCAGGTAGACTTCGGCCGGCTGCTGCCAGCCGGGGCCGTCGGCAACCTCCTGGCAGTGCTGCAGCACCGCGCGCACGTGGCCGAAGTGGTGGTAGGCCCGTGGCGGCGTTGCATAGCTGTCCTGCAGCGCCTGCCACTGCTCTGGAGCGAGCGTCAGCGGGGAAAAGTCCATGCCCGGATCATCCCGCCTGCGCCGTTGGCGGGCAAGATGTCGCTTTTTTCACCACCCCCTCACAACGCCCTTCGCACTAAGCCGCATCGCGGTTGTCCACAGCTTTTTCGAGCGCTGGTCCACACCGGTTGTGGATGAACGCGTGGACCGACCAACGGTCGCTGCAGTGGTGCGCACACAGGTCTACACTCGCCTCAGGCGGGAGCGCCCGCCGCTGCCGGGAGCCGTCATGTACTGTCCTGCCGCCCGATTCGCTCTGCTCGCACTGGCCGCGTGGGCGGCACCGTCCGCGATCGCGCAGGATCGCGCCGGAACGGCCGCCCCCCTGGTCGTTGCCAACACCGCCATTCCGGCGATGCCGACGCCGCAGCAGGTGTCCGCAATTCCACCGGCGATGCTCGACATGCTGCGCACGCAGGTGATCAATCGCAGCTACTCGCGCGAGCAGCGCCTGCAGGCGCTGGTGGAGATGATCTTCGACCGCCACGGCCTGGACCTGCAGTACGACGCCGACGCGACCCTCACCGTCAGCGAAATCTGGCAGCAGCGGCGCGCCAACTGCCTGGCCTTCACCCTGATGTTCGTCGCCCTGGCACGCGAAGCCGGCATCCAGGCGCGCGTGCAGGAAGTCGGCCAGGTGGTGTCGTGGTACCAGGACCAGGCCCAGGGCCTGGTCTACAGCGTCGGCCACGTCAATGCCGGGGTCGGCTTCGCCGGCCGCTTCGCCACCGTCGACCTGGATCGCAACGTGCTGTACGACCGCCGCGGGCCGCTGCCGATCAGCCAGGCACGGGCATTGGCACACTTCTACAACAACCGCGGCGCCGAACGCATGGCCAGCGGCGATCTGCTGGGCGCACGTACCTTCTTCAATGCCGCGCTGGCACAGGACAACAGCTTCGCCGCCACCTGGAACAACCTGGGCGTGCTGGAAAACCGTACGGGCGATACCGCCGCCGCGCGCCGGGCACTGGAAACGGCGCTGCGACTGGACGGCCGCCAGGACGCTGCACTGACCAACGCCAGCGCGTTGTACCGAAAGCTGGGCATGGTCGTGCAGGCGCAGGCGCTGGAGCAGCGGCTGCAGTCGGTGCAGCGCGAGGATCCGTTCGCGCAGTACATGCTCGGCGCCGAGGCCGAACGCGCCGGCCAACTGGATCAGGCAATCCGCCATTACCGGCAGGCCGTGCGCCTGTACGACACCGCCCACCAGTTTCACTTCGGGCTGGCGCGGGCCTATTTCCTGGCCGGCCAGCTCAAGCGCGCCGATCGTGAACTGCAGCGCGCGCAGGAACTGGGCGGTGCCCCGCAGCAGGCGCGCTACCAGGCCAAGCTGGACAGCCTGGCCCGCTGGCGCGCACAGCAACAGGCCAGGCGCTGAAGGCCGGTCAGGCCTTCTTGAGGAAACAGGTCTTCAGGACCAGGCCCTTGATCTTGTCCGAGTTGCCTTCGATGTGCTCGGCATCGTCCTCGACCAGGCGGATGTTGCGGATCACGGTGCCCTGCTTGAGCGGGATCGAGGAACCCTTCACCTTCAGGTCCTTGATCACGGTGACGGTGTCACCGGCCTGCAGGGTGTTGCCGTTGCTGTCACGCACGACCAGGGTCGAACCGGCACCTTCCTCGGCGGTCCATTCGAAACCGCAGTCGGCGCAGATCCACAGCGCGCCATCGGCATAGGTGTTTTCCAGGGTGCACTGCGGGCAGGCGGGGACAGAAGACATCAGCAAGTACCTCAAAGTGAATCAACAGCCGCCATTGTAACCGCCGGCTCCCCTGGCCTTTTCCGGGCAGCGCCCGGCTGCCTGCTTGACCCGATCCGGCCTCCTGGATCCGGAACAGGTGGCCGCAGGAACTTGCAGTCGGCGGCGAACTGCAGCAGAGTGCGCGGCCCCTGATCGCCCCCGGACCTCCCCATGCGCCTCGGCATCGACTTCGGTACCAGCAACTCCGCCGCCGCCATCGTGCATGAGGGGAAACTGCTGCCGATCCGCTTCGGCGACGCCGAGCAGTTCCGCACCAGCGTGTATTTCCCCGGCGTGGTGCCCGACCCGGACGACTTCCAGCTCGACGACGGCCAGGAACACCAGCTGCAGCAGATGATCGACAGCGCCGCGCGCGCGGCGCGTGCCGCCGGCCAGGAGCGCACGCCGCAGGCCCTGCGCCGCGAAGCCCTGCGCGCACTGCGCCGGGAATGGATGGAAGCCCGCGCCGGCAAGGAACGCAGCGCCAGCGACCTGCTGCAGAACGCGGTCTACGGTGACGAAGCGCTGGAAGCCTATTTCGAAGAACACGAAGGCAACCTGGTGCAGAGCCCGAAGTCGATGCTCGGCTACAACCTGCACCCGCGCGCGAAGCAGACCATCACCGGCATCGCCGCGCACATTCTCGAACACATCCGCCTGACCGCCAGCGCCCAGCTCGGCCAGCCGCTGCGCGCCGCCCTGCTCGGGCGCCCGGTGCAGTTCCGCAGTTCGATCGGCGCCGCCGGCAACGACCAGGCGCTGGACATCCTGCGCGAAGCGGCCACCCAGGCCGGCTTCGACCAGATCGATTTCCTCGAGGAGCCAGCCGCGGCGGCCATGCATTACCACGCCGAAAGCCGCGAGCGGCACCAGGCGGTGATCGTCGACATCGGCGGCGGCACCACCGACATCGCCCATGCCGAGGTCGGCGGCGACGACGCCCCGCGCATCCACCGCGCCTGGGGTATCGCCCGTGGCGGTACCGATATCGATCTGGCGCTGAGCCTGTCCAGCTACATGCCGCTGTTCGGTCGCGGCATCACCCGCGTGCCCGCCCACCACTACGTGGAAGCCGCCACCGTGCAGGACATGACCCGCCAGCGCGATTTCCGCCAGCACACGTACGACCACGTCGACGCCCCATGGGGCCCGCGCCTGCAGGCCCTGCAGGACACCGGCAATACCGCGCGCCTGTACCGCGACGTCGAGCGTGCCAAGATCGCCCTCAGCGCCGTCAGCGAACACCGCAGCACGCTGGACTACATTGCCCGCGACCTGCATGCCGACAGCAGCGCCGATGGACTGGCCGCCGCCGCCCATGGCTACCTGGAGCAGATCCGCGAGCTGCTGGCCCAGGTCCGCAGCGACATCGGCGGCGACCCGGATGCGGTGTTCCTGACCGGCGGCATGTCCCGCGCCGGCTACCTGCGCCAAGCGGTGGCGGCCGCGTTCCCGGGCGCCCGCATGGTCCACGGCGAACCCTCGCTGGGCGTGGTCCAGGGCTTGGCACTGGCGGCAGCCAGCCAGGATTAACAAAACGTTACGCGGTCTAAGTTACTCTTGGTCGGCTAGAACTTCGCTGCACCTTCCATCGGCCACGCCGGTGTGTGTCCACGGTGCAGCCAGGCCCGCCCTGCGGGCCTGGCGGCCATGCCTTTCTGGCTCGTTCATGGTCCGCGTCCCACCTGAGCCGCCATCGAGACCCGCTTTGGGCACCCGCCAGGCCCCTGAGGCCTTACAACCTGACGCAGCACCTGCACCCATCGACTGCCGCCGTTGTGACGCGGTCTGTTGCCGGTTGCCCGTGCTGCTGCAGCCCGGCGACCACGTGCCCGGCCAGTTCCTGTCACGCGACACCCACGGCCGTGCCGTGATGGCGCGCAACGAGGAAGGCTGGTGCGCGGCGATCGATCCCTATCACCTGCGCTGCACGATCTATTCGCAGCGCCCGGCGATCTGCCGCCAGTTTTCGATGGGCGGCGATGACTGCCGCCGCGAGCGGCAGGACTACCTGCGCCAGGCCGACGCCTGGGCGCTTTCCTCCCCTTCCACCTGACAGGAGCAACCATGCCCCGCAAGGCAAAGACCCCCGCGAAGGCCAGCAACAGCATCCGCAGCGAACGCAAGGGCGCGGCCGCCAGCACCGTGGTCAGCAGCGATTCGATCGCTTCGGACCTGGCAGCGTTCCGCAAGGCCGGTGGCAAGATCGAAGTCCTCGGCACCACCTGGGCGCTGAAGAAAGCCAGCTGACCCAGCTCCGACCGCGGCGGCGCTGCCGCCGCGGCCTGCCGGATCGCGCTCAGCGATCCAGGCTTACCCGGACGCTGCCCGAATGCGACTGGATGCGGATGTCACCGTCGCCACTGCCGAGCCGTGTATCGAGATGGCTCCCGGGGCCGTAGCGCGGCCGCTCCACCTGGCCGGCATCGCTGTTGATCGACCCGCTGAAGCTGTTCACCGACAGCTGCGCCGAGACCGAGCGTGGCAGGCGCAGGTTGACCGACGCACTCACCGATTCGACGTTGATACGCCCCCCCGGCGCCAGCCCGGCCGCCGACAGGTCGATGCTGCCCGACACGGTTTCCACTGCCAGCCGCTGCACCCGCCCGGCATCCACCTCGACCCGGCCGGATACCGTCTGTGCACCAATATCACCGGACACGCCGCCACCGGCGTCGATGCGGCCGCTGACCGTGTTCACATCCAGCTTCGGGGTCTGCAGGCGCGCGCTGACACCGCCACTGACCGTATTGAGCCTGCTGTCGCCGCTGCGACCGGAAGCGCTCAGGCTGCCGCTGACGGTGTCGGCCTGCAGGCGGCGCACATCGATGCCGCTGATGTCCTGGCTGGCACTGACCGTGCTCAGCAGCAGTTCCACCGAGCGCGGCACGTTCAGCACCAGCGTCGCGCCGCCGTTGTTGTTGCGACGCGGATATTCGATCTCCCAGCGCACGCGGTTGGCACTCTTCTCCTGGCGCAACTGCAGGCCGTCGCTGAGCGTACCGGTGAGCTGCACGTCATTGCGGTCCCAGCCACGCACGGTCACTTTGCCAGCGACGTTGCTCAGTTCGATGCGGCCACCAGTGGCCAGGTTGTGGCGCTCGTCGATCCGGGTCTCAGCCAGGGCTACCGCGGGCAGCAACAACAGCGCAGCGCAGCAGGTCATCAGGGTTCGTGTCATCGGGGGGCTCCTCAGGTCGTCAGGCCGGACTCGGCGGCATAAGCCGCCTGCCGGGTCAATTCCAGCCGCAGCGCATAGGTGCGCTTGAGCTGGCCAAGCAGGTGCGGCGCACGTGGATCCTGCGCCAGCGCGGCCTGGATCTGTGCCGCGCTTTCATCGAGTTCGTGCAGCGCCGGCTGCCATTCCGGCGCCCGGCCCGCGGGCAACGAGGCCACTGCCTGCCGGTACTGCTCGGTCATCGCTGCGGCCTGCAGCTGCAGGGTAGACGGCACCGGCGCGTCCGGCTGCACATGGCGCCATGGCGCCACCGCGTAGACCGCCAGGCTGGCCGCCAACGCCGTACCCACCGGCAACCACCAGCGCCGACGCGAACGAGCGGGCAGCGCCACCACGTTGTCGGCCAGCACAGGCCCCGCCTGCGGTTCACGCGGCGGCAGCTGCGCCGACAACCGCGCCCAGCCATCGGCGGGCACGCTGCGTTCGGGCGGCAGCGCGCGAAGTCGGGCCACCAGATCGGGGTCGGAATCGTGTTCGTGTGTACTCATGTCATGTCTCCCAGCCGTGCACGCAACAAACCGCGCGCACGATGCAACTGTGCCTTGGAACTGCCGATTGCCATCTGCAGCTGCTCGGCGATTTCCTGGTGTTTCCAGCCTTCGATGTCATGCAGCACCAGTACCGCGCGCGCCCTCGGCGGCAGCGTCGACAGCGCCCGTTCGAGGTCGCGTTCGGTCCCGGCACAGCGGTCGTGCACCGCCAGTTCCTGCAGTCCTCCGTCCACATCATCAAGACTGTCGTGGTCCTGCCCGGCTGCGCGCCCACGCAGTTCCATCAGCGCAGCGTTGACACCCAGCCGGTGCAACCAGGTCGACAGGCTGCTTTCGAAGCGGAACCCCGGCAGCGCCTTCCATGCCTGCAGGAAGGCTTCCTGCAAGGCATCTTCGGCACGCGCCTGCTGGCCGCCACACAAGCGCCACAGCACGGCGAACACGCGCGGCGCATGGCGCCGGTACAACAGTTCGTAGGCCGCGGTATCGCCGGCGACCGCCGCCCGCACCAGGGCGGGTTCGTCGACGGGGTCGTTGGCGGCAGGCGGCGCGGGCATGGTGGTGTCGAGCATATCGCTTGGATGCGGCGACCCGGGAAAAGGTTTAGAGCCCATCCATGGTCGATGCCATGCAACCTTTTTGATGACTGCTGCATCCATAGAGGGTCCTTCGCGAAATTGCCGTCCAGGAGTCCTGCCATGTCCAGCCCATCCTGCGCCGCCCTGCTGGTGATCACTGCCTGCGTCCTGTTGCAGGCGCTGGGCCTGTCACTGCAGCTGCGTCCCGGCAATGGCCGCGCCTGCCTGCAGCAGCATCGCCAGGAGGTGGTGTGCCTGGCCTGGACCCCGGCGGTCGAATCCCCCGCACGCGCCGGGTAACATCGGGGGCCGTTTCCCCCCTCCGTAGTCGCCCCATGATGTTGTCGCTGAAGGATCACCTGCCCGCCTGGACCCACCCGTGGTTGAACTACGCCGGCGTCGCCCTGCAGATCGTACTGGTGTTGCTGGTCGCGTGGCTCCTGCGCGTGCTCGCCCGTCGCCTGATCCGCCGCTTCGCCGAGCACTACACGCTGCCGCCCGAAATGGTGATGGGCGCGCGCCGGATCACCAGTTTCGTGGTCTATTTCAGTGCACTGCTGTACATCCTCAGCCTGCTTGGCGCGAAGCCATCGGTGCTGTGGACTGCCTTCACCGGCTTCGCTGCCGTGGGCGCGGTCGCCTTCTTCGCGGCGTGGAGCGTGCTGTCCAACATCTTCTGCACGCTGCTGATCTTCACCACTCGCCCGTTCCGCCTGCACGACTACATCGAGGTGCTGGAGAACGGCGAGAAGCCGGGCCTGAAGGGCCGGGTGATCGACGTGAACCTGATCTACACCACCCTGCAGGAAACCGGCGACGGCCACGAAGGCACGGTGCTGCAGCTGCCGAACAACCTGTTCTTCCAGCGCACGGTGCGCCGCTGGCGCGACCCGGCGCAGGCCCCCGGCGGCATCCAGGGCGACGGCTGAGGGGGGGTTCGGCAGGGCTGTGCCCTGCCGAACAACCTTTACCTCAACTGGCTGTCCTTGCTGCCGCGCCGGTTGTAACCGGCATGCGCCTGTTCTTCATCGTCATGCGCCTGCTGGCACGCCACGCACAGCCGCACCCCGGGCACGGCTCGGCGCCGCGCCAACGGGATCGGCGCGTCGCATTCCTCACAGTGTTCCAGACCCGGGCCCTGGCGCAGCTGGCGCCGCGCGCGGGCGATCGCATCGTCGACGGTGGCGTCAATCTGGTCCTGGACCGCGCCGTCTCCCGCCCAACCGGTGGCCATGGCCATCCTCCGCAGGTGTGTCGCCTGATATGGGGACGATACACCCCGGCAAAAAGACAGGCCTTCATGTGGAGCCGAGCCATGCTCGGCGGCTCTTCAGGATGACGAACAGAGCGTGGGCGGATCCGATCAGGCCGATTGCGGCTTAATCCCCTCCGTCCCCTTTTTGCTTACCAGACCAGGTCGTCCGGCACCTGGAACTGCGCGTAATAGGCGTCGTCCTCGGCGTTGCCGGTGGAGATCTCGGCGGTCGAGCCCGGCTGGCCGTGGTCGACGATGATCGCCTCCGGGGCGCGCTCACGCACCTTCTCGGCGGCAGCACGCGGCAGCAGGGCATAGCCCTCGCCATGGGCAACGATGACCAGCACGCCCACCGACAGCGCCTTGCGCAGCTTGGGGTCGATCAGCAACGTGCGGATCGCCGCGCCGTCGCTGAAGCGGTACTCGTCGTCGCCCTTGTGGGGTACGGCATGGGCCGTGATGATCTGCCTGGCCTGGGCCTTCTGTTCAGCCTGCCTGGCCTGGGCATTGCGTTCGGCGGCCAGCGCACGGTCGCGCTCGACCTTCTCGGCGCGGGCGCGTTCAGCCTCGCGCTGGACCTCGGCCGACGTCGATTCGGCCTTGCCCTGGCGGGCCTTGGCCTGCTCGCGCGCGGCGGCGCTGGCCTGCGACTTCTTGGCCAGGCCGGCCTTGAGCAATTGTTCCTGCAGCGCGTTGGGCTTTGCCATGGTCGGTGCGTACCGCGTGTAATCTTGGATGTCCCCATTCTACCGACGCCCCGCCGCCCCTGCATGGCAGTCCTGAAGTACCTCACCGGCTATCCCGAACCCCTGGTCGCACAGGTCAGCGAACTGCTGGCGCAGGGCAAGCTTGGCCCCTGGCTGCAACAGCGCTACCCCGACCCGCATGAGGTGCGCAGCGACCGCCAGCTGTACGACTACACCCAGGACCTGAAGGACCGCTACCTGCGCAAGTCGGTGCCACTCAACAAGGTCTGCTACGACAACACGCTGGAAGTGATCAAGCACGCGCTGGGCACCCATACCGCCATCTCCCGCGTGCACGGCGGCCGCCTCAAGGCCAGCCGCGAGATCCGCATCGCCACCGTGTTCCGCCAGGCGCCAGCGGCATTCCTGCGCATGATCGTCGTGCATGAGCTGGCCCACCTGAAGGAAGCCGACCACAACAAGGCCTTCTACCAGCTGTGCCAGCACATGGAGCCTGATTACCTGCAGCTGGAGTTCGATACCCGCCTGTACCTGACCGAGCTGGCCAACCGCAGCCAGCGCTGACCGGCCGCAGCAGCTACACTGCGCGCCCCCTGCCCGACCTGCCCATCATGGAACCGATCCGTCTCGACAAACGCCTGTCCGCCCTGCTCGGCATCCCGCGCGGCGAAGCGCGACGCTACATCGAAGGCGGCTGGGTCACGGTCAACGGCGACGTGGTGGAACAGCCGCAGCGCCCGGTCGATGACAGCGCAGTGATCGTGGTGGCCGAACAGGCCAGCGATGAAAAGGCCGAACGGGTCAGCATGCTGCTGCACAAGCCGGCCGGTGTCGCCGCCGAAACCCTGTGCGCGCTGGTCAGCAGTGACAGCCGCAGCGAACTTGATGCCAGCGACATCCGTCCGCTGCAGCGTCACTTCCACGGCCTGCAGTTGGCCGCCTCGCTTCCGGCCAGCGACAGCGGGCTGGTGGTGGTCAGCCAGGACCCGGCCACGCTGGCCCACCTGCAGCGCAACCTGGGCCGCACCGAGCAGGAATACCTGATCGAAGTGGCCGAAGGCGGCCCCGAGCGCGGCCCGTGGCTGCTGGCGCGGCTGCAGCAGGAATCCGGCGGCGCCAAGGTCAGCTGGCAGAGCGAGCAGCGCCTGCGCTTCGCCGGCAAGGGCCTGACGGCCAAGGGCCTGCGTGTGGCGGTCAGCGCCGCCGGCCTGCAGGTCACTGCCGCGCGCCGCCTGCGTATCGGGCGCGTGGCGCTGGGGCCGCTGCCACCGGCGCAGTGGCGTTATCTGGGCAGCGACGAGCGGTTCTGAGGTAGGCGGGTCAGAGCCCTTGCCTGCGGCAAGGGATCCGACCCATCGGTGACGCCCTCTCGGGGTCGGATCCCTTGCCGCAGGCAAGGGCTCTGACCCCCTATCGATCCTGCAGGCATTCCTTCATCCATGGCGTGGATCTACCATCGGGGCATGAGCCTGCCCAACTCCTTGTGGCGACGCCTGATGCGCATCGCCGCGATCGTCATCGCCGCGCTGTTGCTGCTGGTCCTGTCCGGCCTGCTGCTGGCCGACCACCTCACGCCGCAGGCGCACGGCCCCCCCTCGCACGTGCTGCCGCTGCAGCCGGCGCAGACCCGCATCGACCAGCAGATCGTGCCGTTGCAGGCGGCCCATCCCGGCCAGTCCGGCGTGGCCTTCCTCAGCGATGGCCTGGATGCCTTCGCCGCGCGCGCGCTGATCACCAGCCAGGCCGGCCGCAGCCTGGACCTGCAGTACTACATCTGGCACGACGACCTGATCGGCCACCTGATGGCCAAGGCGCTGCATGACGCCGCCGAGCGCGGGGTGCGCGTGCGGATCCTGCTCGACGACATGAATGCCAAGGACAAGGACGCGCTGATGATGGCCCTGGACCGGCACCCGAACATTGAAATCCGCCTTTACAACCCGTTCCGCAACCGGACCGGCATCCTGCGCATGGTGGAGATGGTGCAGCGCTTCTTCAGCGTGAACCATCGCATGCACAACAAGAACTGGATTGCCGACGGCCGCGTCGCGATCGTCGGTGGCCGCAACATCGGCGAGGAATACTTCAGCGCACGCACCGATGTGAACTTCCAGGATCTGGACCTGCTGGTGGCCGGCCCTGCCGTGGAACAGGCCAATCGGATCTTCGACGACTACTGGAACAGTGAAGCAGCCATTCCAGTATCGGCGCTAGCCTTCCATACCGATGCACAGCTGCGCCTGCTGGTCCGCGAATCGGACCATGAAGCGCAGCGGGACGTGGCGCGGCCCTACCTTGCGCGCGTGGCCGAATCGCGCCAACGGCAGCGTCCAAGCCCCGAGCCATTGCACTGGAGTGGTGCGGTGCGCATTGTCTCGGACCCGCCGATGAAGCACCGCGACGATGATCGCGGGGCCTGGCTGGTGTCGACGCTGATCAGCGAGCTGCAGGCCGCCCGGCACAAGTCCCTGCTGATCTCGCCCTACTTCGTACCCGGCAACGAGGGCCTGGATGGCTTTTCGGCCATGGCCGGGCGGGGCGTGCAGGTCGGCGTGATCACCAACTCACTGGCCGCCAACGACGTCGCCGCCGTGCACGGTGGCTACATGGGCTACCGCGTGCCGTTGCTCGACGCCGGCGTCCACCTGTACGAACTGAAGGCGCAGGGGCAGTCCGGCGACGCCGGGGTCTTCGGCAGCAGCGGCGCGAGCCTGCATACCAAGGCGTTCCTGGTCGACGACCGCCGCGGTTTCGTCGGTTCATTCAACCTGGACCCGCGCTCAGCCTATCTGAACACTGAAATGGGCGTGCTGTTCGACGATCCGGTGCTGGGCGCACAGCTGCGGGACGAGTACCTGCGCCTGGCTGACCCCAGGCACAGCTGGTGGCTGGCGGTGGACGACCGCCGCCGGTTGCGCTGGCTGGAGCGAGAACCGCCACCGCACTGGGTGGAGGCCGAGCCGGGCGCCACGGCGCGCAAGCGCTGGTTGTCGCGGGCGATCAGCTGGCTGCCGGTGGAATCGCAGCTGTAGCGTTCAGGCGGGCGGCCCGACATCGTCCTTCGCCGCCTCATCCAGTGTTTCCACGCTGCGCCCATGCAGGCGCCGCCAGATCCAGCGCAGGGCATGCGGCGGTGCCGATGGCAGCTGTTCCAGCAGGGCCAGCATGCGGCTCTGGCTGGCATGCCCATGGCGGCACAACAGGCTGGCCGCTGCGGCGGCGCTGGCCAGGCGCAGGCTGTCGGCCAACGGTCCTTCTGCATCCACCGCCAAGGCCTGGTGAACCGGCTCAGGCAGCTCCCATGCGGCGGCCACCCGCTGCGCCAGCGGCAACGACCACTGCTGCAGCAGCTGCAGGGCCAACGCCGGCTCCATGGCCTCGCCACGGGCCTGCGCCTCCTGCAGCAGCTGGCGCATCACCAGTGCTGCACCCAGCCCCTGCACCAGGCCCAGCCACTGCGCGGCGAAGGCATCGCCGAAAGTGACCGTGCGCGCGTGGTCGGCCGCTGCACGCGATGCCAGCAGCGCGTGCTCCCAGATGATCGCGCTGAACTGCGGGAACACCTCGCATTGCACCTGCATCACCGGCTGCACCAGTACCGCACTGATGATCTGCCGCACGCCCTCGGTGCCGACCAGGGTCACCGCCCGCTGCAGGCTTTCGACCGGGCGCTCGTGGACCTTGTAGGCCGGGCTGTTGGCGATGCGCAGCAGGTTGCCGGTCAGCACCGGGTCCTGGCCGATGATCGCGGCCATCACCCGGGCCGAGGCGGCATCGTCGTTGACGGTCTGGATCAGCTGCGGCAGCAGCTGCGGCCGGCGGGGCAGCTGCCTGGCCGCCCAGTCGCGGTCCTGCAGCGCGCGCGCCACCGCTTCGCCCAGGCCGGGGTCCTGCACCGGTGCCGGCTCGCCTGCCAGCCGCGGGTACAGGGCCAGCGCATGCAGACCGCGTTGCAGGTGAGCGGCGATCTCCGCCGGCGGCAGCGCCTCGCCCTGCAGGCTCGCCGCAGCGGCAGCCACCGCCTGGCGGGACGCGGCAACCAGCCGCGCCGGTGCCGCCCCGGTCGAACGCGCCAGCCAGCCACGCAGCGATCGCCACCAGGCCGGTGTCATCGCCGCCCGCCCTGTCGTTGTAATGCCCTTGCCATCACTGACCGACCTGCCTCTTCACGCCCATCCGGCCACCCGCCGTCGTCGCAGCATCGGCCGCACTTTCATCTTCTTTAACCGGACGGCCACCAACGTCGACGGCAGCGGCCGGGGGAATGGACTAGAATGGCGCCGCGCGACCCGTCCCCCTGCCATGACGACGTCGCTTTTTTTGTTTTTGGGACCCTACCGTTCACTGGCCGTTCGCTGCAGTTCGCCGCTGTTCGCGCCATCGGAGACGCCATGCTATTCGAAACCCTCGCCACCACCGGCCACGAACAAGTGGTGTTCTGCCACAACCACGATGCCGGCCTGAAGGCGATCATCGCCATCCACAACACCACCCTGGGCCCGGCCCTGGGTGGCGTGCGCATGCGCCCCTACGCCAGCACCGACGAGGCACTGGCCGACGTGCTGCGGCTGAGCCGGACGATGACCTACAAGAATGCGCTGGCCGGCCTCAACGTCGGTGGCGGCAAGGCAGTGATCATCGGTGATCCGAAGGTGGACAAGACCGAGGTGCTGTTCCGCGCCTTCGGCCGTTATGTCGACTCGCTGGGTGGGCGCTACATCACCGCCGAGGACGTCGGCACCGACGTCAACGACATGGAAAACATCTACCTGGAGAGCCAGTTCGTGACCGGCGTGCACCAGGTCCATGGCGGCTCCGGCGACCCGGCCCCGTTCACCGCCTACGGCGCGCTGCAGGCGCTGATGGCGGCGATGCGCTTCAAGTTCGGCCATGAGGAAGTGGGCAAGACCAGCATCGCGGTGCAGGGCCTGGGCCACATCGGCATGGAGCTGGTCAAGCTGCTGCGCGACCGTGGTGCCAAGCTGTATGTCACCGACCTGGACAGCGCGCTGGTTGATCGCGCGGTCAGCGATTTCGGCGCCGAAGCGGTCAAGCCGGACGAGATCCACGAAGTGAACGCCGACGTGTTCGCACCGTGTGCGCTGGAAGGCGCGATCAACGCCGACACCCTGCCGCGGATCAAGGCGAAGATCATCTGCGGTACCGCCAACAACCAGCTGTCGAGCCTGGAAATCGGCGATGAACTGCACGCCCGCGGCATCCTGTATGCACCGGACTATGCGGTCAACGCCGGTGGCGTGATGAACGTGTCGCTGGAGATCGACGGCTACAACCGCGAACGCGCGATGCGCCTGATCCGCAGCATCTATCACAACCTCACCCGCATCTTCGAACTGTCGCAGCGCGAGAACATCGCGCCGC
Source organism: Stenotrophomonas sp. SMYL41 (assembly GCF_036319965.1). Taxonomy (NCBI): domain Bacteria; kingdom Pseudomonadati; phylum Pseudomonadota; class Gammaproteobacteria; order Lysobacterales; family Lysobacteraceae; genus Stenotrophomonas; species Stenotrophomonas sp. SMYL41. The sequence goes on from NZ_JAWIRX010000006.1 coordinate 204,537, forward strand.
AGCGGGCGGCCGACCGCATCGCCGAAAGCCGCATCCTGTCGATCGGCAAGCTGAAGATGCCGCTGGGCCGCAGCACCCCGCGCCTGGGCAACCTGCGCGGCGGCTGAGCCTGCCAATGTCGCGCCGGGGCTGACGTCCCGGCGCGAGCGCCCATTCAGAACCCGGTGCTGTAGCGAAGTGCCGCCTGGCGCGCGCCCTCGCCACCAACGCGCTGGTCGAAGCCCAGGCTCAGGCGGCCATTACGGCCCCACCACGACTCCAGCGCCACGCCGAACAGCGCACTGCCGCGCGGCGCGTTCCAGCCCGCCAGCGGCGCCCAGGCATCGACACCAACGAAGCTGGCCTGCCAGCCCGCATCGGCACCGTCGAGCCGCTGCTGCCATTCGGCATGCCCACGCAGCGTCCAGCGCCCCCAGCCGCGCTCGCCACGGATGCCGGCCAGCATCTGGCTGCGCTGCACGCGGTTGGCATCACCACGCAGGCCGAAGCCGAACCCGCCCAGCTCGTTGAAGGCATCGGTATCCACGCGCGTGGTGCTGGCACCCAGGTACGGTGTCAACGACGCACCCGGGCGCCCGAAACGATAACCACCTTCGACGCTGGCACTGCTGAAGCGTCCACCGTAACGTGCGGAAACACCATAGGCACCGGCGCCCAGCAGCAACTGGCGGTCCAGCGCACGTGTGAACTGGCCGCTGCCGACCTGGGCCAGCGCATAGCCCCGGCCCAGGTTCCAGCCGGCATACAGCTGCGCCTGCGCCTGGCGATCACGCCCACGATCGCCGCCGAAGCTGCTGCCACCATTGCTGCGGGTCTCGCCGAAGGCCACGCCCATCAGCCCATTGCTGCCCAGCGGCAGGTCCTGACCGGCCATCCAACCGCGGCTGTCGGCGGCATTGCCGGCAAAGCTGCCCTGCCCGGCCTCACCGAGCGCGCTCTGCCAGGCCCCGCGCAGGCGCGGCGCAGCCTGCACGCGATCAAAACGCTCGGCAATCGCACGGCGTGACATGTCGATGCTGTCGAAGGTGGCTGACTCGGCCCGCGCATGCGCCTGCCCGGACAGGCTCTGCAAGCTGGCCTCCAGCCCTTTGCTGCCACCGCCGGTCCACTGCAGCGCACCGGCCGCCGTACCGAAGGCCGAACCCTGCAGCGCCTTATTGCCATCGAGCGCACTGAACGCACCGTCCACGCGTTGCGCAGCGGACTGCGCCGAGGCCGTGAGCCCGGTCGCCGCCGCCGTGACGCTGACCTGGGTCAGGTTCAACCAGGCATTGTTGCTGTCATAGCCATAGCTGCTCTGCAGCAGCGACAGTCCCTGCAGGCCGCTGGAAGTGGCCGGAGCGCTGAAGGTGCCGCTCAGGCCACCGGCGGCGTGGATCAGGTCCTGGCGGCTGCCGTTCTGCGGCACATAGCCGGAGACGAAGCCATGCACGCGCACGCCACCATTGATCGTGGCGTTGCCGGTTACCTGCAGCGCATTGGCACCAAGCGCGATCATCAACTGCGCGCCCGCCTGCTGGGTGTAGTTGCCCTCGATGGTGCCGGTGGTGTTGCCGGTGGTGAGGAACACGCTGCTGCCGTTGACCACGTTGCCGATCACGCGCGGTGTACCGCCATTGAACTGCAGGCCGGTCGAATCCGGATCGGGCTGGCCGAGGATGGTCACGTTGGAACGGATGACACCGCCGTTCTGTAGCGACAGGATGCCGCGCTCGATGCGGGTGGCGCCGCTGTAGTTGTTGTTGCCCGCGAGCACCAGGGTGCCCCCGCCCTGCTTGACCAGTCCGCCGCTGCCGACGATGTCGTTGCTCCACTTCGAGCCTGTCGAAGCCACATCCACGTTGGCGACCACATCGCCCCAATCGAAGCGGCCAGGACCGTTGATCGCACGGCCGATGTCGAGCAGGCCATAGCCGAACACCGCATCCACGCCGGGCGCGCCGATGTCCTTGGCGGTGCCCAGCAGGGTCTGCCGCACCAGGTTGTTGTCGAAGTACGGATAGCGCTGCCAGACCAGCGCGGCGGCGCCGGAGACCAGCGGCGCGGCGAAGGATGTGCCGTAGTTCCAGTAGTAGGTGCTGCCATTGGCGTCCGGATAGACCGCGCTGCCCGGCGCCGCCAGGCAGTAGCGCGCGGCCTGGCCACAGGCATTGGCGTAGCTGGCCAGCGTGCCCGGTGCATACGGATCCACGGCGGTCGCCACCAGCCAGCCGCGCTCCAGGTCGGCCGCCGGCAGCGAGCCGGCAACGCCCTGCTGGCTGGGCAGGGCGGCCAGGCTGCTCGGTTCGGTGCGCGCATCGTTGCCGGCCGCGAACACCACCAGGCCGCCATGGTTGATGACGAACGGACGGTACTCGGCCGCTACCTGCGCGGTGGTCGGCAGGTCGGTCCAGTACAGGCCGCCCCACGAATTGTTCATCACCTTCACGTTGTAGCTGATCAGGTCCTGGTGGACCTGCGCCACGCCCAGCGGGCCACTGAAGGAATTGCCCTTGCCGCTGCCGTCATCGACGGGCGGCTTGTCGGCGATGATCCGCGCCGAAACGATCTGCGCACCGGGGGCGATGCCGCCCGGCCAGGATCCCACCGACGCGCCGGCAGCCAGGCTGGCCACCGCCGTGCCGTGGCCCACCACGTCGTCCACCAGCAGGTTGTTGCGCGCCGGATCGATGTAGTTGAGGTTGCCCACCACCCGCCCGTTCAACGCCGCTGCGTTGCGCTGTACGCCCGAGTCGACGATGCCGATGCGCACGCCCTGCCCGGTCAGGCCGGCGGCCTGTGCGGCACGCGCATTGGTCACTGACAGGTGCGCGTCGAAGGCCGGTTCCTGCGGCTTGGCCGGAGGCGGTGTCGTCGGAGGGGGCGTGGTTGGGGGTGTCGGGGTGGTCGGGGGCGGATCGATGCGGACATTGCCGCCGCCTCCACCGCCGCCACATGCCGTCATTGCCATCGCCAGCGCCGTTGCCAGCGCGGACCTCACCATCATCGTGCGTTCCATCGATTCCTTCCCATGAACGTTGGCCTGCCTACATCCCGGCAGGCGTGCGGTGCCACCCAGCGGCGGCCCTCCCCGACCCTCTATACTTGGGCCGACCCCCACGCAGTCTGCCGGGAAACCGCGTCGCTTCCAACGTCTGCGGTCTCCTTTCCGAACATTGCTCACGCATCAACGAGATTGCCATGTCCAACATCGTCATCGCCGCCGCCAAGCGCACCGCCATCGGCTCCTTCCTCGGCCAGTTCAACGGCGTGCCGACCCCCACCCTCGGCGCGGCCGTCATCGCGGCCGCCCTGGAACAGTCGGGCGTACCGGCCGGCGACGTCTCCGAAGTCCTCATGGGCTGCGTGCTGCCGGCCAACCTCGGCCAGGCGCCCGCCCGCCAGGCGGCGATCGCCGCCGGCATTCCGCTGTCGACCGGTGCCACCACCCTCAACAAGGTGTGCGGTTCGGGAATGAAGACCATCATGCTCGGCCATGACCTGATCAAGGCCGGTTCGGCCAGCATCGTGGTCGCCGGTGGCATGGAATCGATGTCCAACGCCCCGCACCTGCTGCCGAACTCGCGTACCGGCAATCGCTTCGGCAACTTCCAGGCGGTCGACCACATGGCCCACGACGGCCTGGTCAACGCCTACGACGGCAAGGCCATGGGTGAATTCGCCGAATGCGCCGTGGACAAGTACCAGTTCAGCCGCGAGGAGCAGGACGCCTACGCGATCGAATCGGTGAAGCGCGCGCAGGCCGCACAGGCCAACGGTGCGTTCGCCGACGAGATCGTCGCGGTGAAGGTGGCCACCCGCAAGGGTGATGTCGAGGTCGCCATCGACGAACAGCCGGGCCGCTCGGACATCGCCAAGATCCCGACCCTGCGCCCGGCCTTCAAGAAGGACGGCAGCGTCACCGCCGCCAGTTCCTCCAGCATCTCCGACGGCGCCGCCGCAGTGGTCCTGCTGACCGAGGAAGACGCGGCCGCACGTGGCATCACTCCGCTGGCGCGCATCGTCGGCCACGCCACCCATTCGCAGGAACCGGAGTGGTTCACCACCGCCCCGATCGGCGCGATCCACACGCTGCTGGCAAAGACAGGCTGGTCACTGGACCAGATCGACCTGTTCGAAATCAACGAAGCCTTTGCCGTGGTGGCGATGGCACCGATGCGTGAACTGGGCATCCCGCACGACAAGCTCAACGTGAATGGCGGGGCCTGCGCACTGGGCCATCCCATCGGTGCCTCCGGTGCACGCCTGGTGGTGACCCTGGTCAACGCCCTGCGCACGCGCGGTGGCAAGCGCGGCATTGCCACCTTGTGCATCGGTGGCGGCGAAGCAACGGCAATCGCCATCGAATTGATTTAAAAAGGTTTAACGACGATTTCGCAAAAATGAATGCGGGATCGCTTGACACCCAATCTTGGCTTGTCATCATGTTGTCGGCGCGCAGCATGCGCGTTGCCTAATTCTAACGACGAGGATTTACACAATGAGCATCAACAAGCTGCTGGTCGCGATGTCCCTGGCTCTGGCCCTGGCCGCCTGCTCGAAGCAGGAAGCTGCCCAGGACGCCGCTGCTTCGGCCAACGAAGCCGCCACCGAAGCCCAGGCTGCTGCCGACCAGGCCGCCGCTGCCGGCGCCCAGACCGCCGACGCTGCCCAGCAGGCTGCCAACACCGCCGCCACCGCTGCTGACGCTGCGACCGATGCTGCTGCCAGCACCGCTGCTGCCGCGACCGACGCTGCTGCTGGCGAAGCCAAGGACGCTGCCAAGGCTGCCGAAGCTACCGCTGAGCAGGCCAAGGACGCTGCTGAAGAAGCCAAGAAGTAATAACTTCTTTCTTCACGCTGTTCTGGAAAAGCCGCTGGTCCGCCAGCGGCTTTTTCTTTGCACCGATGCCACCGCGTACCACTGGCATCGCGACCCCGTCTTCACAACGGCATGAATAGGCTGGCGTCCCCATCCATTGCAGTACCGGAGACCGCCATGAAGATTCGCCCGATCACCACCACCCTGCTGGCCGCCTCCCTGCTGCTGGCCCTGGCCGCCTGCAAGGGCCCGGAAGCCGAACAGGCCAAGCAGGACGCACAGCAGGCCGCTGACAGCGCTGGTGCGGCCGCCCGTGATGCGGTCGACAGGGCAGCAGAAGCCACCCGTGACGCCGCCGACAAGACCGCTGCAGCCTCCGAGCAGGCCGCCGCCGATACCCAGCAGGCACTGGACACGGCCGCAGACGCCACCGCAAACGCTGCTGACAAGGCCAAGGACGCCGCGACCGACGCCGCTGCACACGCCAGCGATGCCACCGCCAACGCCGCGCAGAAGGTGGCCGACAAGGCCCGCGACGTCGCCAATGACGCGAAGTCGAACGCGGCCAAGGAAGAAGCCAAGCACTGAGGTGTACCGCCAGCCGGGCATGGGCTCGGCGCTACAGGAAAAGCCGCGGCACTGCCGCGGCTTTTCTGTTTTTCGCTTTCCGCTTTTTCTGTTGATTCCGTGGTGGACGCGTACGGAAAGTGTCCAAGGACGCGCGGGCAGGTCGCGCAGGGGCGCAAGCGCCATGGATGGCGCGCCCGAGCCTACAAGGACGTATCCACGGCGCCCCCGCGCGACCAGCCCGCGCGCGCCCCACCCACAGTATCGGCGCCCATCACGAGGGGCACCGCCGTTGGCCGCCTCCTACGGCAGCGCGCGCACCAGCATCGCCGACAGATCCACGCCCGCCGGCAGCGTCCCGAACACCAGCCCATGGTTCCCTTCCAGCCGGCTGCGCACGAACGCTTCAGCCATCGGACTGCGCGCACGCAACAGCAACGCGGCCTGCAACAGCAGCGCGGTGCGCTCGCAGAACAGCCGCGCCTGCGACTCATCCGGTGGTGGCGCCGCTGCCCAACGCTGCAAAGCCGCTGCATAGCGCGCATCACGATCGGCCACCGCCGCCAGTTCAGCGCGCAGCGCCGCCAGCGTCTCCGGCTCGCGCGCCAGCGCACGCAGCACGTCCAGGCACTGGATGTTGCCGCTGCCTTCCCAGATCGAATTCAACGGTGCCTGCCGGTACAACCGCGGCAGCATCGATTCCTCCACATAGCCCGCACCGCCCAGGCATTCCTGCGCTTCATTGACGAAGGCCGGCGCGCGCTTGCACAGCCAGTACTTGCCCAGCGCCGTCCCCACCCGTGCCAACGCAGCTTCGTTGGCATCCATGCCGGCCCGATCCACCGCACGTGCGATGCGCATCGACAATACCGTGGCCGCTTCCGACTCCAGTGCCAGGTCGGCCAGCACATTGGCCATCAACGGGTGCTCGACCAGCGGCTTGCCGAACGTGCGGCGATGACGTGCGTGATGCAGGGCCTGCGCCAGCGCCATGCGCATTTCCGCCGCCGCACCCAGCATGCAGTCCAGGCGGGTCATCATCACCATGCCGATGATGGTGGCCACGCCGCGTCCCTCCTCACCCACGCGCCACGCCTGCGCCCCGCAGAACTCGACTTCGCTGGAGGCATTGGCCCAGTCGCCGAGCTTGTCCTTCAAGCGCATCAGCCGGAATGCGTTGCGGTCGCCGTCAGCCAACCGGCGCGGCATCAGCAGGCAGGTCAGCCCGCCCGGCGCCTGCGCCAGCACCAGGAAGCCATCGCACATCGGCGCGGAAAAGAACCACTTGTGGCCCACCAGGCGATAGCGCTCGCCATCGATCGGTTCGGCGCGCGTGCTGTTGGCGCGCACGTCCGAACCTCCCTGCTTCTCGGTCATGCCCATGCCCAGGGTAATGCCGTCCTTGTCCGTCACCGGCACATCGCGCGGGTCATAGACCGGCGCGGCGGCCTTGCGCGCCCACTCGGCCAGATGCGGCTGCGATTGCAGCACCGCCACTGCCGCATGGGTCATGGTCAGTGGGCAGCTGGTGCCCGCTTCGGCCTGGTGGTGCAGATAGCTCAGCGCCGCCCGCGCCACGTGCGCACCCGGCTGCGGCTCGTGCCAGGACAGGCCCGCCACGCCATGTTGCTTCGCTGCGCCCATCAGCTGGTGGTAGGCCGGATGGAACTCCACCGCATCGATGCGGTGGCCCTGCGCATCATGCGTGCGCAGGCGGGGTCGATCGCGGTTCGCGTCGAAGCCAAGCCGGTACAGCTCGTCACCCGCCAGCGCGCCATAGACCGCCAGTCGCGGCACGAAGCTGCCAGCGCCTTCGCGCTGCGCGGCGTCCATCAATGCCATGTCGTCAGTCCACAACTGGCGCCCCGCGAACGGCGGCGGCTGGTTGAGCACCACATGGGTTTCGTACGGCGCGTTGCTGCTGAAGCTGGGTCCACTCATCCGGTCCGTCCTGGCGGCAAGAGGTGTGCGGTTCGATTGTGCCGCATCGCCTGCCAAGCCCGTGTTCAGGCCGATTCTCACCCTGTGCACGAGCGGCCGGCCACAGTGATCACATGGCAGTCAACGACGATCTGGTGGTCCTGCGCCCCGAAGGGCTGTACTGCGCCGCCGGTGATTTCCACATCGACCCCTGGCGACCGGTAGCGCGCGCGGTCATCACCCATGGCCACGGCGATCACGCACGCCCGGGAATGGGCGAATACCACTGCAGCGACGGCAGCCTGCCGATCCTGCGCTGGCGCCTGGGCGATGTGCCGGTGCAGGCGCATGCCGAGGGCGTGCCGTTCCGCCTGGGCCAGGTGCAGGTATCGCTGCACCCGGCCGGCCATGTACTCGGGTCTTCGCAGGTGCGCATCGACGACGGGCAGCAGGTCTGGGTAGCGTCCGGCGACTATAAGCGCCAGCCTGATCCAACCTGTGCGCCATTCGAAGTGGTGCCCTGCGATACCTTCATCACCGAGGCGACCTTCGCCCTGCCGATCTACCGTTGGCCGGACACGCCCACCGTCGCTGCGGAGATCGTGGCATGGCGCCGCGAATGCGAGCAGCGCGGCGAAGCTGCGATCCTGCTGTGCTATGCACTGGGCAAGGCGCAACGGGTGCTGGCCGAACTGCTGCCGCTGGACGATCGCCCGGCCTGGCTGCACGGTGCCATCGCCAATGGTGTGGCGGTGTACCGGCAGGCCAACGTGCCAATGCTGGAGACGCTTGCGGTGGCCGAGCAGGGTCGCCAGCCGGATGCCGCCGGCCAGTTGATCCTCGCCCCGCCCTCGGCTGCCGGCACACCGTGGATGCGCCGCTTCGGCCGCCACCAGTTGGGCTTCGCCTCGGGCTGGATGCAGCTGCGCGGCAACCGGCGTCGCCGCAACGTCGATCGTGGCTTCGTCATTTCCGATCACGCCGATTGGCCCGCACTGCTGCAGACCATCGAACAGACCGGCGCGCAGCGGGTGATCGCCACCCATGGCAATACCGATGCGTTGATTCCCTTCCTGCGCGAGCGCGGCGTGGCGGCCGAAGCCTTCCGTACCGATTTCGGGAGCGAGGAATGAAGGCTTTCGCTGCGCTCTACCAGCGCCTGGACCGCAGCACCGCCACCCTGGACAAGCGCGCAGCGCTGGTCGATTACTTCCGCCAGGCAGGCGCGCATGATGCGGCGTGGGCGCTGTACCTGCTCAGCGGTGGCAAGGTCGGTGGCGCACGCCGGAAGATCGCCGCCAGTGGCGAACTGCGCACCTGGATCGCCGAGGAATCGGGGCTGCCACCGTGGCTGGTGGAAGACAGCTATGCGCAGGTCGGTGACCTCGCCGAGACACTGACCCTGCTGCTGGATGATCCACCACAGCCTTCGCCCGACCGCCCGTTGGCCGAATGGATCGAACAGCACCTGCTGGCGGTGGCCAACCAGCCCGAAGCGGTGCGCCGTACGGCGGTCGTCGCCGGCTGGCGGCAGCTTTGCAGCGGCGAACGCCTGGTGTTCAACAAGCTGCTGACCGGCGCCTTGCGCGTCGGCGTCTCGCAGCGCCTGGTGCAGCAGGCACTGGCGGAGTGGTCCGGCCTGGACATCGCACGCATCGCCCAGCGCATGCTGGGCGAATGGGTGCCCTCGCCCGGGCTGCTGGGCCAGCTGCTGTCGCCGGATGAGCTGCCACTGGACCGGCAGCAACCCTACCCGTTCTTCCTCGCCTCGCCATTGGAAAGCGATCCTGCCGAACGCCTCGGCCCTATCGAAGATTGGCTGCTGGAATGGAAGTGGGATGGCATCCGCCTGCAGCTGCTGCGTCGGCGTGGTGAGGTCGCATTGTGGTCACGCGGCGAAGAGCGGCTGGATGGCCGCTTCCCCGAAATCGAGCAGGCGGCGATGGCGCTTCCCGATGGCTGCGTACTGGACGGCGAGCTGCTGGCCTGGGACGACGCCACCGACCTACCGCGTGCATTCACCGCACTGCAGACCCGCATCCAGCGCCGCAAACCCGGTGCGGCCACCCTGCGCAACACGCCGGTGCGCGTGCTCGCCTATGACCTGCTGGAACTCGATGGCGCGGACCTGCGTGAGCATCCGTTGCAGGAACGGCGTGCACGGCTTGCCGAGATCGTCGGTGCCCTGGGTGATGCACGGATCCGGCTGTCACCCGACGTTGCCGCCGAAGACTGGCCGCAGGCTGCAGGGATGCGGGAAATAGCGCGCGAACGCGGCGTGGAAGGGCTGATGCTGAAACGACGTGGCTCGCCCTACCAGGCCGGGCGACGCCGCGGCGACTGGTGGAAATGGAAGGTCGATCCGCTCACCATCGATGCGGTGCTCTTGTATGCGCAGGCCGGCCATGGGCGGCGCAGCACGCTGTATACCGACTACACGTTCGGCGTCTGGGACGGCGACGCGCTGGTACCGGTGGCCAAGGCCTATTCGGGCCTGGATGACAAGGAAATCCTCGCGCTCGACCGCTGGATCCGCGCCAACACCCGCGAGCGCTTCGGACCGGTGCGCAGCGTGCGCGCCGAACAGGTGTTCGAGCTGGGCTTCGAGGCAGTCAACCGCAGCAGCCGGCACAAGTCCGGTATCGCCGTGCGCTTTCCGCGCATCCTGCGCTGGCGCCACGACAAGCCGGCCAGCGAGGCCGATCAGCTGGCCGCCCTGCAGGCGCTGGCGCGATGAACCGCAGCCAGGCCCTGCGCCAGCTGGAAGACTGGTTCGCGTCGAAAGGCTGGCGCTCGCTGCCGTTCCAGCGCGCGATGTGGCGGCACTATCTCGCCGGCGGATCCGGGTTGCTGCACACGCCCACTGGCAGCGGCAAGACACTGGCGATGTTCGGGGGACCGCTGCTGCAGGCCATGATCGCCCCACCGCCCCCGCCCCGGCGCGCAAGCGCGGTGCGCCCACTGCAGGTGCTCTGGGTGACGCCCCTGCGCGCGTTGGCCAGCGACACCGCGCGCGCACTGCAGGCCGTGGTTGATGGGGTGGGGCTTGGATGGCGCGTCGGCCTGCGCAGTGGCGACGCCAGCAACCGCGAACGACGACAGGCGCGCGAGGGCCGCATCGACGTACTGGTCACAACGCCGGAATCGCTGGCGCTGCTGCTGAGCTATCCGGATACGCTGCAGCGCATGCGCCAGCTGCGCTGCGTGGTGGTGGACGAATGGCACGAGCTGCTGGGCAGCAAGCGTGGTGTGCTGCTGCAGTTGAACCTGGCGGTGTTGCGCGAGGCCGCGCCTGCATTGCAGCTATGGGGCCTATCGGCCACGCTGGGAAACCTGCAGGAAGCGCGCGACGTGCTGCTGCCCGGGCAGCCGGATGCACCGATCGTGCAGGGCGTGCGCCCGCGCGCAATCAGCGTGCGCAGCCTGCTGCCGGACCCCGGCGAACGTTTCCCGTGGGCCGGGCATCTCGGCCTGGCGCAGCTGCCACGCGTACTGGAGGCACTGATGCAGGCGCGCAGCAGCCTGCTGTTCACCAACACCCGTGCGCAGGCAGAACTGTGGCACCAGGCGCTGGCGGCGGTCTGGCCGGAAGACCCGGCCACGTTGGCGCTGCACCACGGCTCGCTGGATCCGGCGCTGCGCCAGGAGGTGGAAGACGGGCTGCGCGCGGGCATGCTGCGCTGCGTCGTTGCCACCTCCAGCCTCGACCTCGGCGTGGACTTCCCCGAGGTTGAACAGGTACTGCAGCTGGGCAGCCCGAAGGGCGTGGCGCGCCTGCGCCAACGCGCCGGACGCGCACGCCACCGTCCGGGTGCCAGCGGCTCGATCCTGTGCGTCCCCAGCCATGCGCTGGAGCTGGCCGAGTACGCCGCGGTGCGCCGTGCATTGGCCGAAGGCGTGGTCGAAGCACGCAGGCCACCGACGCTTTCGCTGGATGTGCTGGCCCAGCATGCGGTCAGCCGCGCTCTGGCTGGCGGCTTCGACAGCGCCGCGCTGCTGGCGCAGGTACGGCGTACCCATGCTTTCGCGTCTCTCGGCGACGATCAATGGCAGGCCGTGCTCACGTTCATCGTGCAGGGCGGCCAGGCGCTGGCCCAGTACCCCGATTTCCACAAGGTCGTGCGTGATGCCGATGGGCAGTACCGCATGCACGACCGTCGCCAGGCGCTGCGCCATCGGCTGTCGATCGGCACCATCAGCAGCGATGGCAGCGTGCGCGTGCAGTTCCTGCGCGGCGGTAGCTTGGGCGCCGTGGAAGAACAGTTCGCCAGCCGCCTGCGCCGAGGCGATCGCTTCCAGTTCGCCGGACGCCTGCTGGAGCTGGTGCAGCTGCGCGACATGACCGCCTTCGTGCGGTTGGCACGAGGGCGCGGTGACGGTGTCGTGCCACGCTGGCAGGGCGGCCAGCTGCCGCTGTCGATGCCGCTCGGCCGCGAGCTGGAGTGGGTCCTGTCCGGGGCCGACGACAGTGCCGAATCACGCTGGCTGTCACCCCTGCTGGCACTGCAGCAGCAGTTGTCGTCGCTTCCCGGCCCTGGCCACCTTCTGGTGGAAGAGGTGCGACGCCGCGAAGGCCAGTTCCTGTTCGTCTATCCCTTTGCCGGCCGCCACGTGCATGAGGCGCTGGCCGCCCTGCTGGCGCTGCGCTGCACCCGTCAGCAGCGCAACAGCATCGGCTATGCCGTCAATGACCATGGCCTGGTGCTGGCACCGGCACAGGCAATCGATCTGGACGCGGCGCAATGGCGTGCGCTGTTCAGCCCCGATCAGCTGCTCGACGATCTGCGTGCCGCGGTGAACCTGGGCGAGCTGGCGCGCCGCCAGTTCCGTGGCATCGCACGGGTAGCTGGCCTGCTGGTACCCAGCCTGCCCGGCGGCATGCCGCGATCACTGCGCCAGCTGCAGGCCTCGGCGGGCCTGCTCTTCGACGTGCTGCGCGAGCACGATCCTGAGCACCTGCTGCTGGCGCTGGCCGAGCACGAGGTGCTGCACGACAGCCTCGACCTGCCCGGGTTACAGCAGGTACTGGCAAGGATCGGCACGCAGATCCTCTCGATGCAGCGTCCATCGTCACTTACACCACTGGGCTTCCCGTTGTGGGCCGAACGCCTGCGTGGGCAGTTCAGCAACGAGGACTGGCGTACCCGCGTGCAACGCGCGGCCCAGCAGCTGGAGCGCCGCCATGGCCGATGAACTGCCGCTGCTGCGCGCGGGCGAATCGCTGAGTCTGCTTGGCGCGCGTGCGCTGTACTGGCCCGCGCGGCAGGCGCTGTTGATCGCCGACCTGCACCTGGGCAAGGCCGATGTGTTCCGCCGCGCCGGCATCGCACTGCCCAGTGGCGGCACTGGCGAAGACCTGCAACGCCTGCAGGAACTGCTGGACCGGCATGCCTGCCGCGAGCTGTGGATCCTGGGCGACATCCTGCATGGACCGGCGCATCGCGCCGCGTGGTACCAGCAATGGCTGGGATGGCGCGAACGCAATACCGCACTGGACGTGCACGTCCTGCGCGGGAATCACGATCACCAGCTGCCACATGCCCAGCTGCAGGTACAGGTCCACGACGAAGTACGGCTGCAGCCGTTCCTGCTTCGCCATGAGCCGACGCCCGATGCGGAGCTGCATGTGATCGCCGGGCATCTGCATCCGCAGGTCGCCTTGGCGCCGTTGCGACGGCGCTTCCCCGCATTCTGGCTGCGCGAGAGGATGACGGTCCTTCCGGCCTTTTCCGCGTTCACCGCCGGAATCGTGCCTGTTCCCGCTCTCGGCGAACAGATGGTCGCCTGCGTGGAAAACGGCCTGGTGGAACTGCCAGTGGTTTGAATCAGGCCGGACCAATGCCCAGCTGCGGCATCAACTGGAACTCGGGCGTGTCATCTTCGCGTCGCCGCGGCAGGGCCTGGGTTGCCGCCAGCATCTCCTGCGCGCAGGCACGGATGCGTGCGTGGTGCTCCGGCGATGCATGACTGATCAGGCTGCCCACATGGAATTCAAACACGTCCTCCAGTACGTCGGGCTGGTCCTCGTGCAGCATCTGCAACAGTCCGCGCAGCTTGCAGATTTCCGATTCCAGCTCCTCGACCGCGAACAACATGGCGTCCTCCTCTTCAACAACAGGCGGCACGTCCGGGCCGCAACAGGCCGCAACGGCAGCGCCGCCCGGGCCACGCGCGATGTTGATCACGGAAATGAAAACGGGCGACGCGCAATCGCGTGCAATCTACTTCTCGCATATCCACGGTGAGGCAACCGTTAATTCACGTGACGGCGTGCTTCACGCCGTTGCCGCGGCCACGTGCGCGCGAGGTGGTTCGGCGGCGCTGGCCAGCGCGCCGATGAATGCCGGATCCAGCGCAAGCGAACCGAACCAGCCATGCTGGGTACCACTGAGCACGCGCAGCATGTGGCCACGTCCTCCGGGCAGGCGCCCCATCGGGCCGAGCAGTACGTCGCGCGCCTTCGCCCAGGCGTCACGATCGGACTGGAACAGCGGCGTCAGCCAACGGCTCCAGCGCTGGTAGACCGCAACGTGCGCCCTGCGCTGCGCCTGGTAGGCCTGCAATGCAGCGGCACCGCCACCATGCGCGCGCACGACATCACGCAGTGCCAGCGCATCGAGCAGCGCCATGTTCACGCCCTGCCCCAGCTGCGGGCTCATCGCATGCGCGGCATCGCCGGCCAGCACCATGCGGCCGTGATGCCAGCGCGCCATCACAGCGTCACGGTAGACCGCGCGCGCCAGCTGGCCGGCATCATGCAGATGCGCGAAACGCGCACTGGCCTGCGGCCACAGCGCGTGCAGTTCGTCCAGCCAAGGCGCCATGCCATCGGCTTGCCAACGTTCGAAATCCGCGCGTGGCAGGCTCCAGAAGAAACTGAGGCGCGGCGTGTCATCACCGGGCCGCGTACCGACCGGCAGCAGCCCGATCATCTTGCGCGCGGCCACGTAGCGCTGGCGCAGCTCCTGCAGGTGCGGCCAGTCCTCGGCCGGCAGCAGGCACCACAGCGCTCCCCAGGGATACACCCGGTCCAGCCCGGTACCGCCTTCGATCGTGCTGCGCAGTGTCGAGGCGGCACCATCGGCGGCCACCACCAGATCAAACGGGCCATGCATGCGCCCGTCACTGTCGCGCAGGCGGCCCTGCGCGGCATCTACTGCGGCAATGGTGACGCCGGCATGCAGCTGGCCCGCACCCGCACGCGCCGCGTCCAGCAGCGAGAACAGCGCCCCACGCTGCATGCCGAGGCCATGCAGCCGCGCATCCAGGCCGTCATAGCGCATGTCCATCACCGCGCGTTCGCACGGGGTATCGCCATACAGGCGGTGCACCGGCGCGGCATGCGCGCGCACGGCATCAAGCAGGCCCATCTGCCACAGCACCTGCAGGCCGCTGGGTTGCAGCAGGAAGCCGGCGCCAACGGGCCCCGGCGTGGGCACGCGTTCGAAGATCTCCACCTCGTGGCCATCACGGGAGAGCAGGATGGACACTGCCTGTCCGGCGGTGCCGTAGCCGATCACGGCGATACGCAGTCGTTCCTTCATGGCCGCATTGTGCCCGAGCGCAATTCCGGATGACCATCTGCACTCCTGCCCCCGGCAGCACAATCCTTGCCGTGACGCAAAAAAAACCCCGCCGAAGCGGGGTTTTCAACGCACTGTCGAGTGGATCACTCGGCCGGCGTGATGTTCGAAGCCTGGGCACCCTTCGGGCCCTGGGTCACGTCATAGGTGACACGCTGGCCTTCCTGCAGGCTGCGGAAGCCCTTGGAGTTGATGGCGGAGAAGTGCGCGAACACGTCGGCGCTGCCATCCTCCGGCGAGATGAAGCCAAATCCCTTGGCGTCGTTGAACCACTTGACGGTACCGTTCGGCATGGTGATGCGAGACCTTATGCAATGAATGGGTGGTGTACGCTGAACCCGCGCACAAGCTGAGTATGCAAAGCTTGCTCGGGGAAGACAATCACCCCCGCGCCAATTCGCCCACCAGTTCCGGAAGTCCGTTGCTGGCCGCCTGCACATTGGCCAGCACTTCAGCCATCGTAATCTCCTCGCCATCACCACAACCGGCGGCCCAGTTGGCGATGATCGCCAGGCAGGCGTAATCCAGCCCCAGCTCCCGCGCGAGTGCGGCTTCCGGCATGCCGGTCATGCCCACCAGATCGCAACCGTCGCGGCGCATGCGGGCGATTTCGGCGATGGTTTCCAGGCGCGGGCCCTGCGTTGCGCCATAGCAGCCACCGTCATGGACCGTGACACCGGTCACTTTGGCTGCCGCCAGAATCTTGCTGCGCAGCATCGGCGTGTACGGATGGCCGAAATCGACGTGGACCACGTCGGTGCCTTCTTCTTCACAGATCGTGCTGATGCGGCCCCAGGTATAGTCGATGATCTGGTCCGGGCAGGCCAGCACGCGCGGACCAAAGTGTTCGGTGATGCCACCGACCGTGTTCAACGCCAGCACGCGCTGCGCGCCCAGCTGCTGCAGCGCGGCCAGGTTGGCGCGGTAGTTGATCTTGTGCGGCGGCAGCGAATGCCCCTCGCCATGCCGCGCCAGGAACGCCACACGATGGCCGAGCAGCGTGCCCACCCGCACCGGGCCGGACGGGCGACCGAAACGGGTGTCGACCTCGTGGGTCTGCACGTCGTCAAGCTTGGCCAGGTTGTAGACACCGGTACCGCCAATCACGGCCAGGGCGATCTGTTGCATTCGAAGCACTCCATGAAAAGACGAACGCCGGCACCCGAGGATGCCGGCGATGGAAGAAGACGCGCTGTGGGCAGCTACGCCGTTATTCCTTCATCGCGTAGATGGCCGGCACGCAGCGCAGGGTTTCGT
Source organism: Stenotrophomonas sp. SMYL41 (assembly GCF_036319965.1). Taxonomy (NCBI): domain Bacteria; kingdom Pseudomonadati; phylum Pseudomonadota; class Gammaproteobacteria; order Lysobacterales; family Lysobacteraceae; genus Stenotrophomonas; species Stenotrophomonas sp. SMYL41. Next base: position 220,665 of record NZ_JAWIRX010000006.1, read on the forward strand.
TGACGTCCATGCCGAAGCCGAACACGTAGCGGTCCGGCAGCTCGATACCCGCGTAATCGGCGGTCACGTCCGGCAGTGCGCGGTCGTGCTTCTTCACGGTCATCGCGGCGATGCGTACGTCGGTCGCGCCCTGTTCCAGGCACCAGGTGCGCACGCCCTGCAGGGTGTAACCCTCGTCGAGGATGTCGTCGACCAGCAGCACGCGGCGGCCGAACAGCGAGGTGGCCGGCTTGTGCTTCCAGACCAGGTCGCCGCCGGTGGTTTCGCCTCGGTAGCGGGTGGCGTGCAGGTAATCGAACTGCACGTCCTGGCCGCGCGCGCCCAGTTCCAGCGCCAACTGGCCGGCAAACGGCAGCGCACCATGCATGATCGACAGGAACAGCGGCACCTCGCCCTTGTAATCGCGCGCGATGGCGTCGGCGATACCAGCGATGGCCTTGTCGATGGTGGGACGGTCGACCAGCAGGTCAGCCTGGGCCAGGGCCTGGGAAATGGTGAGGTTGGGCATCAGACGGTTCTTCCAAGGGTTTCAAGCAGACGGGATTGGGTATCGCCATGGCGGGCATCGGCCAGCAGGCCGTCCCAGCCAAGCGCGCCGCGGCCGAGCAGGCCCAGCAGCGCAGCAGTATTGAGGGAGCGTCCCTGCACGGCGTGCAGGGCTTCATCGACCAGTTCCGGGTGGCAGACCAGCACGACGTCGCAGCCGGCATCCAGGTGTGCATGCACGCGCGCCGGCACGCCGCCGGCACTGTGCGAGGCGGCCATGCCGATGTCATCGGAGAACACCACGCCGCGGAAGCCGAGCTCGCCGCGCAGGATGTCCTGGATCCAGCGCGGGGAATAGCCGGCCGGCTCAGGCGCCACCTGCGGGTAGATCACGTGCGCCATCATCACCGCGTCGGCACCGGCGGCGATGCCGGCCTGGAACGGGACCAGGTCCTGCGTGCGCAGTTCCTCCAGCGCGCGCGGATCGATCGCGGTATCGACGTGGGTGTCTTCCAGCACGGTGCCGTGGCCGGGGAAATGCTTGAGCGTGGCGGCCATGCCGACCGCATGCATGCCACGCACGTAGGCGGCGGTGAACGCGGCCACCACCTGCGGGTCTTCACTGAAGGCGCGGTCGCCGATGGCGCGGTTACCACGGCCAAGGTCGACCACCGGCGCGAAACTCAGGTCGAGGCCGCTGGCGCGCACCTCGCTGGCCATCAGCCAGGCGTGCTGCTCGGCCAGGGCCAGCGCCCGCTGCGGATCGGTCGCGTACAGCGCGCCGATCTCCTGCAGCGGCGGCAGCGCGCTGTAGCCCTCGCGGAAGCGCTGCACGCGGCCGCCTTCCTGGTCCACGCAGATCAGCTGCGGGCGCGGGGCAGCGGCGCGGATCGCCGCGCTCAGATCGGTCACCTGCTGGCGCGACGCAAAGTTGCGCTTGAACAGCACCACCCCGGCCACGGCATCGTGCTGCAGCCAGTCGCGTTCCTGGGCGGTCAGTTCGGTGCCGGCAACGCCGATCAGCAGCATGGTCGATCTCCACAACACGCGCCCGCATGGCGCAGTGCCGCATTGTCGCAGAACCGGCCGACAGGCGCAGTGGTCAGAAAAAGGGGACGGAGGGGATTAAGTCGCAATCGGCCCCAGCGGGCTGGATACGTCCTGATCCCCACCATCCCCTTTTGAGGGCCTGATCAGACCTTGCAGCCGTCCGGGCCGCAGGCCTCGTCGCCGCCCGCCAGGGTGCTCGGGGTGCCCTGTTCGGCCGCGATCTGGCGCAGGGCGTTGGCGAATGCCTCTGGGGGCTGTGCTCCGGAAATGGCCCAGCGGCTGTCGATGACGAAGGTCGGCACCGAGGAAATGCCCAACGCGCGGGCCTCCTCCAGCTTTGCTTCAACTTCGGCCAAGCCTCGGTCGGAGGCCAGCATCTGCGCGATTTCACCAGCGTCGAGGCCGCCTGCCACACCGGCCTTGATCAGCACCGAAGGGTCCGCCAGGTTCTGGCCAAGCTCGAAGTGGGCGCGGAACAGCGCCTCCCCGACCGCATCCTGCACGCCGTGCTGTCCGGCCAGCCACAGCACCCGGTGCGCCGGCAGCGTGGTCACCCGCACCTGGCCTTGGCTGAAATCCATGGGCAGGCCCTCGGCCCGTGCGGTGGTCTGGGTCTGGCCGAGGATCTGCTCGGTACGCTCGACGCCACCAAACTTGCGCACGTAAGCCTCGCGCAGCGGCACCGGGGTGTCGTCCGCGTCCGGATCCAGCTGGAACGGCTGCCAGTGGATATCGAGTTCAGGCGCATTGGCGCCCAGCAACTGCACGCCCTGCTGGAAGCGGTGCTTGCCGATCCAGCACCAGGGGCAGACCACGTCGGAGTAGATGTCGATTCTCATCCCCCCGACATGGGGCCCGCCTCCCTCGAAAAAAGGGGACGGAGGGGATTAAGTCGTTTCCCGCACAAGTGGGGTAAAGACGACTTAATCCCCTCCGTCCCCTTTCTGGGGTTTCACCATTGTGAATAGGGGCGGCTGGCCAGCGCGACGTTGTAGTAGCGCGCGTCGTCGGTGACTTCGACGCCCACCCAGTCCGGCAGGTCGATGGCCTGGTCGGCGCTGTCCAGCTCGACTTCGGCCACGATCAGGCCGGCGTTGTCGCCGAGGAATTCGTCCACTTCCCAGGTCAGGCCGGCGTGTTCAACCAGATGGCGGCGCTTGTCGATCAGCCCCCCCACGCACAACGCCAGCAGCGCGCGCGCATCGTCCACCGGGATCGGGTAGTCGAACTCCTGGCGGGTATGGCCGATGGTGCGCGACTTCAGGTTCAGGGCAGCGTGGTCGCCTTCGATGCGCACGCGCACCGAGGCGTTCTGGGTGCCGCGGTCGAGCGCGCCCATGTCGTTGATGTAGCCCTGCGCCATCGGGATCACCCGGTGCGCGGCGGTGCGCCAGCCATCACTGCTGACGAGGAATTTGCGTTCGATTTCGATGCCCATCGCGCCATTATGCGCGATGGGTGATGACAACCTGTCAGCGCTTCTCGAACACTGCGATGCTTTCCACATGCGCGGTGTGCGGGAACATGTCCATGGCGCCGGCACTGACCAGGGTGAAGCCCTGCTCATTGACCAGATAGCCGGCATCGCGCGCCAGCGAGCCCGGGTGGCAGCTGACGTAAACGATGCGCTTGAACTGCTTCAGCGGCAGCTGCTGCAGCACTTCGATCGCGCCCGAGCGCGGCGGGTCCAGCAGCAGCTTGTCGAAGCCCTGGCGCATCCACGGGGTGCTGCGCTGGTCCTGGGTCAGGTCGGCGCTGAAGAACTGCGCGTTGGCGAGGCCGTTGCGCTCGGCGTTCTCACGCGCACGCGCGACCAGGCCGGCATCGCCTTCCACGCCGACCACCTCGCGCACGCGGCGCGCCAGCGGCAGGGTGAAGTTGCCCAGGCCACAGAACAGGTCCAGCACGCGCTCGTCGTCCCCCGGTTCCAGCAGGTCCAGGGCGTGGGCGATCATCTTCTCGTTGAGCTTGGCATTGACCTGGATGAAGTCCAGCGGACGGAACGCCAGCTCGACATCCCACGGCGCCAACCGGAACGACAGCGGCACACCCTGCCCGTCCAGCGGTTGCACCGTGTCCACGCCGCCGGACTGCAGGTAGATCACGAAGCCATGCTGCTGGCCGAAGGCGGCCCAGGCCACGCGGTCGGCATCGCTGAGCGGCTGCAGATGGCGCACGGTCAGGACCACGGCCTGGTCACCGGCGATGAACTCGATCTGCGGGATGTCACGCTTGCCATCGAGTGACTCGATGAAAGTGGACAGCGCCTCGACCTTGGTGCCGATCTCGGGGATCACGGTCAGGCACTGGCTGAGGTCGGCGACGAAGCGCGGATCCTGTTCACGGAAGCCGACCAGGGTCTTGTCCTTCTTCTCGACCCGCCGCACCGAGAAGCGGCCCTTGCGGCGGTAACCCCAGCTCTCACCGACCAGTGGCGCCAGCACGGTGCCCGGCTTCACATGACCGATCCGCTCCAGGTTGTCCATCAGCACGCGCTGCTTGGCGACAATCTGCTGGTCCTCGTCCAGGTGCTGCAGCACGCAACCGGCGCAGGTACCGAAATGAGGGCACTTGGGGGTCACCCGCTGCGGCGAGGCCTGCAGCACTTCCACGGTGCGCGCCTCGTCGAAATGGCGGCTGCGGGCGGTCTGTTCAGCCATCACCACCTCGCCGGGCAGCGCGCCACTGACGAAGGTGACCTTGCCGCCCTCGCCTTCACGGCGGGCGACACCGCGACCATCATGGCTGAGGTCGAGGATCTCGGTCTGGAATGGGGTACGGTCGGTGCGGGAACGGGATCGGGCCACGTGGCAACAGGCTGCGGGCAAAAATGGGGGCGTATTGTCGCAGATCCTGACCGACGGGGCCGGGACCCGCTTGCGCCCGTGGCCGCCGTGCTTGATGATTGGGACAGCTGACATGGAGGCAGCCCTGATGCAGATGACCCCGCGGGCCGCACGGCCCCGCTTCCTGCTTGTCGAGGACGACATCATCAGCCGCGGTTTTTTCAAGGCGGCGTTGGAAACGTTACCGGCGGATGTGGATACCGCAGATTCGCTGGCCAGTGCCCTGGCCAGTGCCGAACCCGGCGCGCATGATCTGTGGCTGATCGACGTCAACCTGCCAGACGGCAATGGCGCGCAGCTGCTGCGCGAGCTGCGCCGTTCACACCCCGACACGCCGGCGCTGGCACATACCGCCGACGGCGATACCTCCATCCACGCCCGCCTGCGCGAAGCCGGTTTCAGCGACACCCTGGTCAAGCCACTTGGCCGCGACCAGCTGCTGAAGGCGGTGCGCCGTGCGCTGGTCAACAGCCCGGCGGGAATCTTCGTTGCACAGGCTCCGGCCGCAGTCGAGCTGGCCGTACAGGACTGGGACGAGACCGCAGCCCTGGCCGCGCTCAATGGCCAGCGCAACCACCTGATCGCCCTGCGCGAGCTGTTCCTGGCCGAGTTGCCGGGCGTGCGTGATGCAGTGGAGCAGGCGGTGGACCAGCACGACGAGCGCAAGCTGCGCAGCCAGCTGCACCGGCTGCAGGCCAGCTGTGGCTTCGTGGGAGCGGCACGGTTGGGCCGGGCGGTGCGCCAGCTGCATCATGCGCCCGAGTCTGGACAGGCCCAGGCGGGGTTCCGCGATGCGGTGGCTGCCCTGCTGCATTGAGGGGTGTTCGGCAGGGCTGCGCCCTGCACCTGCAGAGGCTTCAAGCCAAGGCAACGGCAAGAGCAAAAACTGGAATTCCGTGGGCTGGTGGGGGGGGGGGGGGGGGGGGGGGGCGGTGGGGGGGGGGGGGGGGCCCCCCCCCCCCCCCCCCCGGCCCCCCCCCCCCCCCCCCGGCCCCCCCCCCCCCCCCCCCCCCCCCCCGCCCCACCTCTGACAGATTTCCGCGATC